>JAYTSN010000356.1:0-23458 GCA_043745625.1 Aestuariivirga sp.
CGCACGGCATAATGCAATTCAAAATTCCGGCCTTCGCGTTGCATTTGGTCCATCATCGCCATCATTGGGGTGATGCCGATGCCGCCGGCAAAGAGCAGATGTTTGCGGCCGCGCTGATCATAAGGAAACAAGTTGATGGGTTGACTGATGGTGAGCGTGTCACCCAGTTTTAATTTATCATGCAGGAAATGTGAACCGCCGCGTGAGCTTTCGACGCGCAATACGCTGATTTCAAATCCGCTGCGATCAAAGGGCGATGACATGAGAGAATAAGGCGTGCGGCGGAGAATTTCACCATCGCGCATTGCCACTACGATATGGGCACCGCCGGAGAATACGGGAAATGGTTCGCCGCCCTCGCGTTCAAAGCGGAAGCATTTTACGGCATCGGCTACTCTCGTGATTGCGGCCACGCGCACGGCCATTTCGGTGTTGATCGTCATGGAAACATAAGCTCCGGCGAGGGCGCAGTGCCTGGTTCTTCAGCGTCAAAACACACACCCTGAAACGCTGCAATGCGCCGTGAATAATGATCGCGTACAAGTAGTGAAAGGCCACAGTGGGTGCAAATATAGGGTTGGGTTTTCACATCATCAGTGATGCCTTTGCAATGCACGCATTGCACGCGGCGCGCTTGGGAACCGCGATGCTCGGTGCGGATTGAATTAAAATCAATGCCGCATTCAATGGCCACTTGCATCACCTGGCCGATGAAGCCTTCGGTGCCCGCAATGTATAGTCGCAAACCCATCTTGGCATTTTGCAACATGGCACGCAGGCGGTAGAGCAGAATTGGAATGGTGGGAGCGCTCCATAAGTCATGAGGCTTTAGCGCTGTTAGTCGCGCTGATGCGCCAATACATAGAAACTCTGACGTTGTTAAAAACGCAGAACCGGTGGCTTTCACTTGATCAAGCACAGCTTCAACGCCTTCGCCTTCAACAGCAAAGATATGGCGCTTGACGTGCTCGTCAATCGTGAGGCCTGTATAAACGGGTCTGCTTTTGATACCTTGGACTAACATTCAGCCGATAGCCGTCCGCTTCTTTTTTTCTGGATCATCAAAGCTGATGGTGTGGGCGATGGCGGATGCTTTCACATTTTTGCCGCGCACTTCGAGTTTTGTATCTTGTTTGGCGTAAGGCACATCAACGCGCATGATGGCCATGCTTTTCTTGGTGAGTTTGGAATAGCTTGGGCAAGTGATGACGCCAACTTTTTTGCCATCGGCCCACACTTCATCGCCACCATCGGTGATCTGATCTCCGTCAATCAGGAGGCCGAATATTTTGAAGCGCTCTTTGCCCTTTAATTTATAGTGTTCTTCATAACCGCGGAAATGCACTTTGCCGGGGCTGACTGTGAAATTGAGACCAAGTTCCCACAGGCTGTCGCCGGGCGGTTGATCAGCGAAGGGATACATTTGCGAATTGTCGTAGGGATAAAACAGAAGATAGCTTTCAACGCGCAGAAAATCGAGCGTGGTGAAGCAGACTGGAATTACCCCCAGAGATTTACCCTGATCCAAGATCGTATCCCAGATCATCGGTGCATCTTGGCCACGGCAGAAAATCTCATAGCCGCGTTCACCTGTATAGCCCGTGCGCGAAATCATCACGGGTGCACCAAACAAGGTGGTCTGCATGTGGTGGAAATATTTTAGATCGCGAATGCCGGGTACGTGGTTTGATAAGAATTCAACAGCCACTGGGCCCTGCAAAGATAGATTATGCAAATCATCATCAAACAGCACGGCGCAATTGCGGCCTGTCGCAGCCTTGACAATTTCTTCATGGCCGGAACCTGAGCCATGCACGAGCATCCATGAATTGGGGCCCGTACGGTAAATAACGCAATCATCAGTGAACATGCCGCGATCATTCAACATGCATGCGTATACGGATTTGCCGGGGTAAACCTTTGTCATATCACGGGTGGTGATGTAATCGAGGACGGCGATGGCGTGCGGGCCGACGAGGTGGACTTTTTTGAGGCCCGATACATCCATCAAGCCAGCCTTGGTACGCACAGCAGCATGTTGATCGAGGATATCGGCATCATAGGTCCAAGCCGTTCCCATGCCGCTCCAGTCTTCGAGCTTTGATCCCAAAGCGCGGTGGCGATCACCTAAAACTGAAAATCTCCAAGACAATCCCATGTCTCAACTCCCTTCGTGTTTCCGACCTCATGTTTCCTTTGCGGAAACTATTGTTCACCACTGTAACGCGATTTTGGAGAGTTTCAAGCGGGATTTAACGGCGAATCTCTTCGCCGCCGCCTGCAATTGAGATGACCAGGATTATAACCAATCCCGTCATGATCAGCCTGACGCCAGCTTCTGCGCCCAGCGTGTTCAGCATTGTGACCAACAGATACATGAAGAGAGCCGCTGACCAGATGCCCGGCACCGAGGCTCTGCCGCCTGCAACTGATGTGCCGCCGATGATTACGGTTGCGATGGAGGCGAGCAAAAATTCTTCGCCCATGTTGAGGGCGGCACCGCCTGAAAAACCTGACAGCAGAATTCCGCATATGCCAGCGAGCATGGCGCTGAATATGTAAGTCAAAAATCTGGTACGACCGGTTGCCAGACCAGCAAGCCAAGCGGCGCGTGGATTTTGGCCGATGGCTTGAAGGGTGCGGCCATAGATGCTGCGCTTCATCATGAGCCAAATGAAAATTGAAAGGGCCAGAACCAGAATTGTCACCCACGGAATGCCTACTATGCGCGCTGTGGCGAAATCAGCCAGCGATGGTGGTGGCTTAATGCGAATGCCGTGACCTGTGAATATGGCCGTCGACAGCACGACAAAACTGGAGGACAGCGTTGCGATGATTGGCGGAATGCGCAAGAGGCGGATTAGGCCATAGTTGAAAATGCCGACGATCATGCTGACCAGCAATGCAGCGAGGACGCCTGGCACGAGCATGGACTCGTTGGTATCCATCACTTTCATTGCAACAACGCCTGAAAGGGTGATTGTTGCTGGGATAGATAAATCGACATTGCCGGGCCCGGCTGTGATCACCAGCATTTGGCCAAGACCCACGATGATGGTGAAGGTTGCAAATGAGAGAGCTGCGGTTAGGATTTCGCCTGCGCCTTGGCCTTTGGTATAGGTGATCGTGATAAGCCATACGGCCAGCGCAGCGATGAACGACCAGACCCAAGGCTGGCGCAAAATTTGTTTCATGTTTGGGCTTCTTTGGGCGAGAGCAATGCACGCAGCGCCAGAACGATCATCAGAATCGCGCCCTGTGCGCCGATTTGCCAATCGGGTGATATGTTGAGAAAAATCAGGAATGATCCGGCAAGGGCGAGGGTTAAAGCGCCTACGACTGCACCGATGGGCGAAACGCGTCCGCCAACAAACTCGCCACCACCCAAAATTACGCCGGCGATTGAATAGAGTGTATATCTATCTGCCACATGAGCATCACCTGATGTGGTGAGACCGAGCAATGCAAGACCTGCCAAGACGCCGAATGTTCCGGTTAAAACATACATCATCACTTTGGTTTGGAGCATCGACCACCCTGCCCTTGCCAATGATTTTGGGTTGCCGCCTGCACCCCGCGCCACCACGCCCCACGATGATTTCATCAAGGCAAATTGTACTGCAAGACCAATGATGATGCTGGCGATAATCGGGAATGGTATGAGTGGAAAATGAAAGCCCATAATTGCCTTTAACCAGTCAGGTGCTTTGCCGCCAGGCGATGGCAAGATCAATACTGCGATGCCAAGCCACACAAAAGAGAGACCCAGTGTGACCACGATTGAAGGCAAGTTGCGCCAGTGAACGAGTGCGCCCACTAAACCGTAAGCGACGATGCAGAGCAACAAAGCTAAAGCACCAAGTGCTGGGTTTTGGAATAGCACGGTTGATGCAATACAACTGACCAATCCGACGAATGGGCCAATTGATAAGTCGAGATCGCCTATGGTGATGACGAACATCTGCGCGATGGTTGCCAGTGCGATTGGCACTGCATATTGCAACATGAGGTTCAAGCCAAAATAGCTGCGGGTGAGCGGTGCTACGTAAAATGTTGCTATTATGACAATGGCTAACGACAAAAAAGGCAGGAGACTGCGCAGGTTTTCGCGTTTCATCATTCAACTTGCTCTGCGAAGGACGCTTGCAACACTTTTTCTTCGGATAGATTTTCGGCGCTCAAGCTTTGTGATGCCACGCCATTGCGGAAGATATAGGCACGGTTGCAGTGATTGAGTTCTTCCATCTCAGTTGAATACCATATGAAGGCGCGGCCCTTTGCTGCTTCACCTCGGATCATATCATAGACCTCAAGCTTGGTGCCGATGTCTACGCCGCGCATTGGATCATCCATCAAAATGATTTCGGCATCACTGGCAAGGGCGCGCGCGAATAAGGCTTTCTGTTGATTACCACCCGACAGCGTGAGGATGTTATTGTTTGTATCTGGTGTTTTAATTTTAATCCGCGATTGCCAATCTGTTGCGACCTGCGCTTCGCGCTCAGCCGCGATCAAGCCGTTCTTACGCAACGCTTTGAGCGAACGCGCAGTTATGTTTTGGCCAATGGACCACAGATTAAAAACGCCATCAGACTGACGATCGCCTGCTACGAAGGCAACGCGGCCGTTTACTTTCATATCGAGATGACGAAAAATGCGAAGGAGCATTCGGGTTTGACCGTGACCTGCAAGGCCGGCGAGCCCTACGATTTCGCCTTTGCGAATTTCAATATTTTGTTCGCCGGATTTTCCCTCAACTAACATTGGTTGCGCAGATAAATCGACGGCAAGTTTATTTTGGCTATTAAAAGCATGCGTGCTGCCCATTGCGGCCACTAAAGATTGACGATCAAATGCTGACGCCTGCCGTTCGGCTACTGTTTTACCGTCTTTCATTACCACAATGCGATTTGCAGTTCCTAAAATATCACCAAGCAAATGCGAGATTAAAATAACCGATGTGCCAGAGGCGATTTCGCGCTTCACATAATCCAGCAATTGTTTTGCAGTCACAGCATCAAGTGAAGATGTAGGTTCATCGAGGATGACAAGTCGCAGTGGCGTATCAGTTACGGTGAAGGCCCGCGCGATTTCGACCATCTGGCGTTTGCCGATGGAAAGCGCTGCAATTTCATCATCTCCACGAATGCCGTGACCGGGGAAAATTTCGTTGAGTTTTTTGAGGATTAGCGATGAGGCACGCGTTTTCCAGCCGAAACCTTTCAGCGGGCGGTGAACGATACGCGCATTCTCGGCCACGGTTAAATTCGGGCACAGGGACAGTTCCTGAAATACACAGCGGATGCCAGCTGACTGAGCAGAGGCCGCACTCCAGCCATTGCCAACTTGCTTGCCATCAACCGAGAGCACGCCTTTGTCAGGCGATAGCGTTCCATTGAGCATATGCATGAGGGTTGATTTGCCGGCACCGTTATGGCCGATGAGGCCCAAGCATTCACCCGCATCCACGCGCAATGTGACACCGCCTAAAGCCTTGACGGCGCCGAAGTTTTTTTCGACGCCGTCAAGGGTGATGGAGTTGGTATTCAAGCTTTATTTGCCAGCGATAACTTTGGCTGCGTCCTCTGCTGTATATTCAACATTTGCCACGCCGCCTTTTTCAGTTGTAGCCAATGCTGCTTCGAGGCCAGCTTGGTCAATCTGCAGGAATGGCACTGTAATATCTTGAGGCACTTTTTTGCCATCCAAAATCATCTGAGCGACCCAGAAGGCTAAAGTTGAAACGCCGGGCGCAATCGAAACCGACATGGTTTCATAACCATTTGCGTCTTTTTGTTCTTTCCACCACTGCAACTCGTCTTGGCGGTTGCCCATGACGATTGTTGGTGTGGGGCGGCCAGCCGCTTTGAATGCTTGGGCAGCGCCGTAACCATCGCCACCTTGGGTGACCACAGCAGCGATTTCAGGCAAAGATGGCAGAATGCCGGATACTGCTTTTTGTGCAACTTCCTGCGCCCAATCACCGTGCACGGATCCTACAATTTTGAACTGTTTAAACTGATCAGCACCAGCGTGGATGCCCTTGGAAATTTCATCATCAACGAACACGCCAGCGAGGCCGCGGATTTCGAGAAGATTGCCGCCCTTTGGCATTTTGCCGTTGAGATAGTCCACTTCCAATTTTCCCATCGCAGCAAAATCAACTGCGATGCGATAAGCGCATGGCTCTTTCACAATGCCGTCAAACGAAACCACCACAATCCCAGCATCGCAAGCTTGCTTTACGACGCCGTTCAAAGCGTCTGGCGAAGCGGCGTTGATGACGATGGCGTTATAGCCTTTCAGGATCAAACTTTGGATTTGGGCTGCTTGTTCGGTGACTTGGTTTTCAGATGTGGTAAACGGATCAGCTGCGGCAACAATGCCGTCGGCCACAGCCTTCTTTGTTACTTTATCCCAGCTTTTGAGCATGGATTGGCGCCAGCTATTGCCAGCATAGTTGTTGGAAAGCGCAATTTTTTTGTCTTTGGTGTCGGCAAAGGCAGAGTTCGAAACGGAAAACAGGGCAGCAACGGCGATTGTGCATGCCAGAGATTTTTTAAGCATCAGATTCCTCCCAATTGTTTTTTTGGCGCCAATAAGCGCGAGCCAAGCCTTGGCGCAAGGCTTGAGAGAAACATTGCACCCCTGTGCGAAATGTCAAACGGTTTTTGTGTAGGCTTTGAGTGTGGCCGTGGTTCCTTGCGACCAGAGGCTGTTTAGCGCTTCTGAGAATTCTTTCACCATGACCGGATGCGAGCCAACATCGCCGTAAATATCATCCATGGCCAGCCATGCTGTTGGGTTAGATTTTGCTGCGCGCGCGTTTGTTTGCAGGCGGCCCCAGCTTGGATCATTGGGTTCAATGACTTTGCCGCTGTCAGTTGTTCCGTAACAGTAACGGCACCAGAGCGCAGACTCCAAGGCTAAACCTTTGATTGATCTATCCGCAGCCAAGCGATCTGCAATCGGGGGTACAATAAATTTTGGTTGGCGGTTTGAACCATCAAGGGCAAGCCTTCTGATGGTGTCGCCAATTTTTGGGTTGGCGAATCGGCGTTCAATAAGTTTGTAATAATCGGCGATGTTTGTGCCGGGCACGGGCATTACAGTGGGAATGATTTCGTCGCGTTCCACTTTGTCGAAGAAGGCATGGATTAAACTGTGTTCCATGGCTTCGTGAACGTAATGCACATCCAGCAAGCCGCCAGCGTATGCCAACACCGCATGGCCGCCATTGAGAATTCGAATTTTCATGTATTCGAAAGGCGTTACATCTTTTACAAATTGCACGCCTACTTTTTCAAAGTCTGGGCGGCCAAAAGTGAAATTATCTTCGATCACCCATTGCTTGAATTCTTCGCAGAACACAGGCCATTGGTCTTCAACACCAAATGTTTCGGCGCAAATTTTGCGTTCGCGGTCGCTCGTTGCGGGTGTGATCCGGTCGACCATTGCATTAGGAAAAGCGACATTGGCGATGATCCATTTTGCAAGACCCGGATCAGCTAATTCGGCCAAGCCTGCAACGGCGTTGCGGGTTACTATGCCATTGTGAGGCACGTTATCGCATGACATGACCGTGAAGGGTGGCGTGCCCGCAGCTTTACGTGCTGCGAGGCCTGCAACGATGAAGCCGAAAACTGTCGAGGGGTTTGCGAGATTTTTTGCATCAGCTGCAATTGCTGGATTTTTCGGATCAAATTTTTGTGTGGCGGGATCAATGAAATATCCGCCTTCAGTAATGGTGAGCGAGACAATGCGGATTTCAGGATTGGCCAAGCGGGCGATCATCGCCGTCTTATCGGCAGGTGGGATAAAATCCACCAGAGGTGCGGTGATATGGGCGGTGCTTAGATCATTGTCTTGCTCGACCACCGTGGTCAGAAAATCTTGCGCCACCAGGGTTTGGCGCATTTTTTCATCGGACGGCATGACGCCAGCGCCGACCAAGGCCCAATCATGGTTCAGGCCTTTGTTGAATAAATCATCCAGGTAAACGGCGAGATGCGCACGGTGAAAATTGCCGACGCCAAAATGCATGATGCCTTGGCTCAGCTGGCTGCGCGCGTAGTTTGGTACCGCCAATGATTTGCCAATAGTTGGGAGATTGGCCGCTGATAATTTTATCGCCATGGGGCACTCACTTTGGGGATTTGATCACGAAACAGCGTGACCTTGCGCATCAAATTTATGAATGCGCTTTGGATCAGGTTTCAGAGAAATTTTGTCATCTGGCTTGCCTTTAAAATCACCAGAAGCGCGCACGATCAGACGACCCGCATCGCCAGCATCGATATGCAAGAATGAGTCGGAGCCAAAATGTTCAGTCAGCAAAATCTTGCCCTGCCATTCGCCTTTGCCTGAGACGATTTCGATATGTTCGGGGCGCACTCCGATGGTGGTGGCTTTGTGCTTTGTAGCGATTGTGCCAGTGAGGAAATTCATTTTTGGTGAGCCTATAAAGCCAGCGACGAATAGGGATTTTGGATGGTTATAAAGCTCCATGGGTGAGCCCACTTGTTCAATGTTGCCGCGGTTCAACACCACAATCCGGTCTGCCATCGTCATGGCTTCCACTTGATCATGGGTGACATAGACCATGGTGGAGCCCAAATCCTTATGCAGTTGCATGATAAAAATGCGCATGTTAACGCGCAGGGCAGCATCAAGATTTGACAGGGGCTCATCAAACAAGAAGCCCGATGGATTGCGCACAATGGCACGGCCAATAGCCACACGCTGACGTTGACCGCCGGAAAGCTGGCCTGGTTTTCGATCCAGATATTCTGTGAGATTTAAAGTTTCAGCAGCTTTGGCAATCTTTGGCGCAATTTGCTCTGGCGTTTCACCAGCCATTTTGAGACCAAAGCCAATGTTATTGCGCACACTCATATGCGGATAAAGTGCATAGGATTGGAACACCATGGAAAGGCCGCGCTTGCCGGGCGCGGTATCCGTCATGTCTTTGCCGTCGATTAAAATTTCACCTGAGGTTAAATCTTCAAGGCCCGCAATCATGCGCAGCAACGTCGACTTTCCGCAACCTGATGGGCCAACGAACACAATAAATTCGCCATGCTTGATGGCGAGATCGGCACCGGGGATGACCACCGTATCGCCAAAGGCCTTGCGGAGATTTTTAAGTTGGATGGTGCCCATTTTATTTAACCGCTCCGAATGTAAGGCCGCGTACAAGTTGTTTTTGTGAGAACCAGCCCACGATGAGAATAGGCACAATGGCCATGAGGGAAGCTGCCGAAAGCTTGGCCCAGAATTGCCCTTCGGGACTGGAATATTCCGAGATGAAGAAGCTGAGAGGTGCAGCAAATTTGTTAGTTAAATTGAGAGACCAGAAGGCCTCGTTCCAGGCCAAGATGAGATTGAGTAAACAGGTTGAGGCAATGCCGGGGAGTGCCATTGGCGTTAGCACGTGAACAATCTCACTCCATAATGAGGCTCCGTCCATGCGCGCCGCTTCAAGAATTTCAACGGGAATTTCTTTGAAATAAGTATAGAGCATCCAAATTATGATGGGCAGGTTAAGCAGCATGGCCAGCGGAACCATGCCCCAAAAACTGTCGATCAAATTATAGTCGCCTAAGTTAATCCAACCCCAGTCCTTGAAGATCAATCCATTGCGGTTGAACATCAGATAGATTGCAATCAGCGCTCCAGCGGGGGGCATCATTTTGGTTGAGAGCATCCAGAGCAGGGTATCAGTTGTGCCGCGTGTCCAAACCCATGCTGTGGGCGGGATGACGCAGAGAAGCAGCAACAGAAAGCCAACAACGGCATTTTGCGGATGCCAGTTATTGGCATAGAGAACCAGGCCTGAGAAAATTCCACAACCGAAGATGATGGCGAGCCATAACCAACCGCTCATCGTGCTGCTGGGTTTGGTGCGGGGTGCGAAGGCCATCGACCAAGCAGCGGGAATGGCAAACACGAGCCCCAGCAATGTCGATAAAACGGCAATGACCACCGTGTTGAAGACATAGCGGAAATAATCAGAGCGTTCTTGAACAATGCCGAAATTCTCAAATGTCCACGGCGTGGTCAGCATATTTTGCGGCAATGAATAGGCATCAGATTCAGATTTGAAGGCGGCCACTGCTGTCCAGAAAATTGGAAAGAACATCAGTAGTCCGATGAACCATGCGAGAGCAGTGACTGCAACGGTGCGTCTGGTTGATTGTTTGCGTGCCATTTGGATTAAGCCTCCAAGTTCTTGCCGACGATGCGGACGAGGAAGATGGAAACGAGATTTGCAAGCACCACTGCGATAAGGCCGCCTGCTGCTGCTGCACCAACATCATTGGCATCATTGAGTTGTGAGAAAACGAGATAAGTGAGGTTGCCCGCAACACCGCCAACGCCTGGCAATTTGATTTCTGCAAAAATGTTCAGAAGGAAAATTGTTTCAATCAGGATCACCACAGTAATCGGTCGGGCCAGATGTGGCAGCACAATGTGCCTAAAATAACTGAGTGCAGGTGCTCCATCCATCGCAGCTGCATCTTTTTGCTCTTCGTCAAGTGATTGCATCGCCGTGAGCAAAATTAGAGCTGCGTAAGGCAACCATTGCCAAGACACGATGATGATGACAGAAATAAGTGGGTAAGCGCCGAACCAATCTATCGGTCGGAGTGCGCCGAAATAAGTCTGGATGCCTGCAAACAATCCAAATACCGGATGCATCAGCAAATTTTTCCACACGAGTGACGACACAGTAGGCATGATGAAAAACGGAGAAATCATCAATAGGCGCACAATGCCGCGCCCCCAAAATGGTTGGTCGAGCAAAAGCGCCAATAATGTGCCGCCTATTACGGTTGTCATTATTGTCGCAAAAACCAGCATCAAGGTGTGGAACAGATTTTTTTTGAAATAGGGATCGGTCATGAAATAATAGAAGTTTGAAACACCAAACCAGCTGGTGTTGTCTGGGTCCTGCAAATTGTAGCGGAGGAATGCAAAATAAATTGTGATGACAAGAGGGATGAAGGCCCAGCCAGAGAGAACCACCAGCGAGGGGGCCAAAGCCCATTTACCAATTGCTTGTGATTGACTCGTTGCCATTGTGAAGTTCCGCCGCGATCAAATGAGCTAGCGCGCAAAAATTTTGCTGCGCTCGTGCAACCCTGCCCGTCATTCCTGTGGCAGCAGGAATCCAGCTTTCTAAACGCCGAATTTCGGCTAGCTGGATTCCCGCCTTCGCGGGAATGACGAATTTAGGGATATGTTTTCGGTAAAAAAAATGTCCCTCCCCGCACAAGCGGAAAGGGACACTTTGATCTTACTTGATGTAACCAGCTTTGGTCATTTCAGCGGTTGTATAGTCTTGAGCTGCTTTGAGTGCATCATCTGAGCTCATTTGCCCAGCAAGGGCAGCTGAGAAGAGTTCACCAACCTTAGTTGCAATGCCAGCAAATTCAGGAATAGCAGCAAACTGCACGCCAACATAAGGCACTTTCTTTACAGTTGGATGCAACGGATCAGCAGCGTTCATTGATGCAAGGGTCATCGCAGCAAACGGAACCTTTTGATATTCAGGGTTCGCGTAGAGCGAAGTGCGTGTGCCTGGAGGCACATTTGCCCAACCTTCTTTAGCAGCGATCATTTCACCATAATGCTTAGACGTTGCCCAGCTGATGAACTTCTCAGCAGCGTCAACTTTCTTCGAGCCTGCTGGAACTGCAAGTGCCCAAGCCCAGAGCCAGTTAGCGCGCTTGCCGAGGCCCTTATCAGGAGCAATGGTGAAGCCAACCTGATCTGCAACTTTTGAAGCCTTTGGATCAATTGTGAATGAAGCAGCCGCTGTTGCATCTGCCCACATGCCGCATTTGCCTGATTGGAACAGAGCAAGGTTTTCTGAGAAGCCGTTGCCTGAAGCGCCTTCAGGACCTGAATCCTTCATCACTTTGAGATAAGTAGTGAGGGTATCTTTCCATTCAGGTGAATCAAATTGTGGGTGCCACTTTTCGTCGAACCAACGGGCGCCGAATGAGTTTGACATGGCAGTCAAGAAGGCCATGTTTTCGCCCCAACCAGCTTTACCACGCAAGCAAATTCCGTTTACGCCGTTGGCGCGATCAGTCATTTTGCCAGCTGCAGTAATGATTTCGTCCCAAGTTGGCGTGTCTGACATTTTCAAGCCAGCTTTGGCCATCAAGTCTTTGCGGTACATTACGAAAGAGGATTCACCGTAAAATGGCGCAGCATAGAGCTTTCCGTCGTACGATAGACCACCAGAAACAGCGGGCAAAATGTCTTTTGGATCGTCAAGTCCTTTGAGTGGAACGAGCCAACCCTTCTTGCCCCAGATTGGGGTTTCATACATGCCAATGGTCAGCACGTCATATTGGCCGCCCTTGGTTGAAATGTCTTTTGTTACTTTTTGACGAAGATCATTTTCTTCCAAAGTAACCCAGTTCAACTTGATGCCGGGATTGGCTTTGGTAAAATCATCAGTGTATTTTTGCATACGGATCATGTCGCCGTTGTTCACGGTGGCAATGGTCAATGTGGTTTCAGCAGCGAGTGCTGTGGTGGCCAAACAGGCCATTGCGAACGCACCGAGCACGCTCTTAACTACGGATTTCATTCAGATTCCTCCCAAAAGGTCTGTGAGCTTTTGCCAACAGATCGAGCGGATGTTCACGGAGGAATCGGTTCGAGTCAATAGAAAATGCGTGCTGCAACGCAGCAAATCGGTAGATTTAAATCAATAATTGCGCAGCCATGGCTTCATTGGTGATGAGACCATTTACTAACTTTCCCGTCAATGCTCCGCGAACCGCTTTAATTCTTTGCGGTGCCATGACAACGCCAATGACCTTGCGCTGGGCGGGCTTAGATAAGGGCACGCTGAGAACCCGATCATTGGTCAAGCCCTCGATCAAATTTCCCTTATCATCATAAGACCAGCCGACAATTTCGCCAACCGCACCGGCTCTCGTTACAGCGCGCATTTCATCTGATTTTACAAACCCGTCACGGAGCAGTGCCGCATCCTCGCCCACACTGCCCACGCCTACGAATGTCACATCTGCTTGGCTGGCCAATTCTAACACATTGCGCAGCGGTTTTTGTGCAAGCAGTAAATTCCGCTCATGCACCGTTGTTGCGATAACCGGAAGTGGCATGGGGTAATGCGGGGCCCCCACGCGCTCGGCCACACGGCTTACTGCATCATAAAGCGAGGCTGAACCATCAGGCGCAATGTTGCCAACCAGTGCCACGATTTTATGTTGGGGGCAGTCCATGGGTGTCAATTGATCTGCAAGTGCACGCAACATGCGCCCGGTGCCCATCGCGATAATCAAGGGATGTGATGACACGAGGTAACGCTCTAATTCGGCTGCTGCTGCGGCAGCAACACCAGTGGCCAATGAATTGTTCTCAGGGTCGCTTGGCACGACCTCACAAAAATCAATGCCATAATTTTTCTTGATGTTGTCGGCCATCTCCAAGCACCGACCAATGGGATGATCCAACCGCACGCGAATGAGTTTTTCAGAAATTGATATTGAAACCAACCGTTGTGCCGTTTGCCGCGAAACACCAAGCTTGCGCGCAATCTCATCCTGGGTGTTGCCCGCAATATAATAAAGCCAGCCTGCACGCGCTGCGATGTCTAGCCGATTGCTATCTTCTTCATGTTTGCGCGCCACCCAGTTGGTTTCCCTATTTATTCAAATGCAACGGCTCGTCACACACGCCGATCTCAGCGAGGGCAACGTGTAAGCATTGCATATCGGCAAAGCTTTTGGCCACGCTTAAATTTTTTGGAAGCTGGTAACCAGACTTGATATGTGCGCCGCCCGCGAAATGCCAAACCTCCATGTCGGCTGCTCGTGCAGCGAGAATACCCATCTCGCTATCCTCAATGACCAGACAATTCTGATGAGACACATTCATTTTTTGTGCTGCATAGTAGCAAAGATCAGGAGCTGGCTTACCGTTGGCCACTTCGGATGCTGTAAACGTGTTGCCACTGAAATGATCACTCAACCCTGCGACTTTCAATGAGAGTGCCAAACGTTTGGGACTGCTGCCAGTGGCCACGCAATAAGGTACTTTCAGCGCAGAAATTAGATTATGTATGCCGGGCATCGGTTGCAGATTTTTATTGAGTTCTTCAAACAATTTTTCTCGATAGTTATTTTCAAAGTCATCAGGAAGATCAAAATTCAAAACTGATTTAGCCCGCGACTTGCCGTTGACAAAACTTCTCCCTAAAAAAACATCGCGGAACATTTCGTCTGAAAGTGGCATGCCCTGCTCTGCCATCATGAATTTCAAAACTCCAGCGCTCAGCATTTCGCTATCAACCAAAACGCCATCGCAATCAAAAATGACAGCAGAAAATTTGGGCTTGGCTATGTGTGTCTTCATATTTGGAACCATAATCTTGGTGTTGCTTCAAAACTTACTATCCTTCAAGAGATTATTTTTGCGAGAGTTGAATTGATGACGATATTGATATTGGGTAAAAACGGACAATTGGGAACTGCGCTTGTTCAAGCGATGGATGGGATAACACCTATCGTGGCGCTCGACCGGAATGGGCCGGGCGATTTATCAAAGCCACATATTTTGAGCGCTTATGTTCGCGAGATTAAACCCAAGGTCATCATCAATGCTGCAGCTTACACCGCCGTGGATAAGGCCGAAGATGAGCCTGAGCTTGCATTTTTGATTAATGCTCATGCACCTGCGGCATTGGCGCAGGAAGCCAAAAAGCTTGATGCTTTGCTTATCCATTATTCGAGCGACTATGTTTATGCGGGTACGGGAGAACAGCCTTGGAGCGAAAACGACCCGACTGTTTCAATCAACACTTACGGCAAATCCAAACTGGCAGGAGATGTGGCAATCGCGGATTCAGGTTGTCGTCATTTCATATTTCGCACCAGTTGGGTGTTCTCAGCGCATGGGCAGAATTTTTTGAAAACCATATTGCGTCTGGCGCAAGAGCGGGAAGAATTGCGCGTTGTTGATGATCAGAGTGGCGCACCGACAAGTGTTGATCTTATTACAGCCGTGACGATGAAGGCACTGCAGGGGGATGCAAATTCTGGTGTGTACAATTTGGCACCAGCTGGGGCTGTTTCGTGGTATGAATTTGCGTGCCATATCGTCGAAACTGCGCGGCGATTGGGTGCAAATATTAAAACGAAAACCATCGTGCCCGTGGCTTCGACAGAGTATGCTACGAAAGCGGCCAGGCCGCTGAATTCGCGACTTAACACCTCTAAGTTAACTGAGACTTTTGGAGTGGCTTTACCAAATTGGCGAATGGACGTGGACAAAACATTGTCCGACATTCTGAAATGAAAACTACGATTTTAAAATTTGCTTATTCGTTGCTTGGCAAATCGCCGCAGAAAACACGGCTGATTAAAAAGTATAAAGAAGAGCTCAGTGCATTTTTGGCGGGCCAAGACAAGATCATTTTCCCGGCGATTAAAAACCCGACTATTTCTGTTCTCATTCCGGTTTGGAATAGCGACTATCACACGCTTCGTTGTCTGAAATCTCTTTCGGCTGAGAAGAGCTGCGCGCTTGAAGTTATTGTATTCAATAATGCCAGTCGTGATCAAACCGGGGAACTGTTGGCGAGGTGTGAGAACATCGTGGTTATCAACAATCCTGTAAATGTTGGTTTTGTGGGGGCAACCAATGGGGCGGCGGCGGTGGCGACAGGCCGTTTGGTATTGATGATGAACAACGACATCACGATTGCTGGTGGCCACTTGAACGATGCTGTAAAATTGTTCGATTCTGAGAGTGACATTGGGGCGGTTGGTGCAATGTTAAAATTGGCAACGGGCCGCATCCAAGAGGCAGGTGCTATTATTTACCGCGATGGTTCAACAAACGGTTTCTTGCGCCACCGCAAAAATGTGATGGCTGAGGGAATGTTTGTGCGCGATGTTGATTATTGTTCTGGTGCATTTTTGCTTTTAGACCGCAAGAATTTCATGAGCATAGGCAGCTTGGATGAGGCCTTTGCGCCTGGTTATTATGAAGAGACGGATTTGTGCATGCGCATCCGTTTGCTTGGCAAACGCGTGGTTTATACGCCTGAATTGACACTATCGCATTTCGAGTTTGGCAGTTTTGCTTCGGGTGCCGCATTCGAACGCATGGAACGCAACCGAAAGCTTTTTGTTCAGCGGTGGAAAATACATATCGATGATGAAAAATTTTCGGTACCTTTTAGTTCAAGCTTTGTGGCGAGCCGGAGGTTGGTGCGGAAACCTCGACTTTTGTTGATCTTGGAAAATCTTGAGAGTGAATTGGCACGCGAGGCCGTTCGGAATTTGGTGCAGCAGCGTTGGCAAATTAGTTTGGTTGTGATTGGTTTAAAGACTGTAGATTGGCCCAAGTTCCATGAGGCATATTCTGCAAAGGTTGAGTTCATCCCCGATTGCGGAATAAGCCGCTTGAAGAAAACCAGAGCCAAATATTTTAATGCGATTTTGTCATTCGATAAGAAGACAAAGGAGCAGTTGCAACCCACTATGATCGACGAGCCGATGCCAGCTGATTTAAGCGCATCAATAAAGAGCGTTTGGAAGGCTTTAAAGCTTTATTAGCTCTCAGGCGAAAGAGATTGCCTTGGCCAGTGAATGCGGGCTGTTTGTGTAAGGTTAGCTTACCTTCCGGCGTTTGTTTTGGCGGTGTTGATCGATCACCACGGCGCTTACAATGATAATGCCTTTGACGATCTCTTGATAATAGGCACCCACTTGCAAGAACGTGAATCCAGAGGTCACCACGCCTAAAATAATAGTCCCAATAAAGGTGCCAGTAATGCGGCCCACGCCGCCAGCCAGCGATGTTCCGCCGATGACACATGATGCAATCGCATCGAGTTCATAACCCACACCCATGCCCGGCTGGGCTGACTCGGCACGTGCCGCTGTCATCACCGCCGCAAGGCCAGAGAGCAGACCAGCGACGGTATAGACCTTGATCAGGTGGTTGCCGATATTGATGCCTGAAACGCGCGCTGCTTGCGGATTGGCACCAATGGCATAAGTGAATTTTCCGTACCGTGTATAGGTAAGCAGAATGTGGAAGATAACAGCCACGACCAGAAACACAATCACAGGCCGCGGTACCGGAAAACCCATGATTGGAAAACTGTGGCCGAACCAGCTGAAACTATCGGTGAGCAAGGCCACAGGCTGGCCAAGCGTATACCATTTAGCCAGACCGCGCGCTGAAACCATCATGCCCAGTGTTGCAATAAAGGGCGGGATTTTGGTTTTGGCGATGATAGAGCCGTTGATCCACCCCAAGACCGCACCAAGCAAAAGCCCAACGGAAATGGCCCATATCGGATTCAAATCCACCCAGCCAAATTTGGCGAAAACCGCGCGATCATTGGTTGCGACCTGAGCAAAACTAGCCGCAACCATAGCTATAAAGCCCACCATGGACCCCGATGACAGATCAACACCTGCTGTGATGATGACCTGGGTTACACCGATGGCGATGATGCCAGTAACTGCAACCTGAAGCACGATAATCGACAGACGTTGCTTGTTGGCAATAAAGCTTTGGCCAATGATCAGCCAGCCTAACACTTCAAACACAATAACAATGCCCAAGAGCACCAGCAAAATAGAAAATTCGGGCGGGAACCTGCGCACTTTTTTCAAACCAGTGAGCGATTTGCCCTGATCCTGCTGAACGTCTGTCATAATCCCACTCCCCGTCCCATCAATGAGACGCCAATTCCATAATCTTCACTTGGGTTGCATCCTTGCGGTTCAAAAAACCTGTGACACGCCCTTCATGCACCACCATAATGCGATCTGACATGCCCAAAACTTCAGGCATTTCGGATGATATCATAATAACCGCAACACCTTGGCCAGCAAGTTCTGAAACCAAGCGGTGAATTTCAGCCTTTGCGCCCACATCAATGCCGCGCGTTGGTTCATCGAGGATGAGAATACGTGGTTTGGTGAGAAGCCAACGCGCAATCAAAACCTTCTGCTGGTTGCCGCCCGAAAGATTCATGATGGGCTCTTGCATATCTGGCGTGCGCACGCGCAGAGTTTGCGCCATGACTTCAGAATCTTTTGAAAGCTGGGCTTGTTGCACAAAGCCATAATTCACATAGCGGTTTTGCAACACGGCCATTTGAGTATTGTCTTGAATATCAAGCATCAGGAAGCAACCCGTGTCCTTGCGGTCTTCGGTTAAAAAGGCCATGCCATTTTTCATGGCCATGCCGGGGGATTTAATTTCAATCGGCTTGCCGTCAATCTCTATGGTGCCTGAGCTTGCTGGCGTTACGCCAAACAGCGTTTCAGCAATATTGGAACGGCCAGAACCAACAAGACCAGAAATCCCTAATATTTCACCTTCGCGCACATCAAAGGAAACATCCTTGAATACACCGTTTAACGTGAGGTCTTTTACCGAGAGCTTCACCTTGCCAATCGGCACGGTTTCTTTGGGGAACATCTGAGTGATTTCGCGTCCCACCATCATGCGGATTATTTCATCGCGCTTAACTTCGCTGGAAAGCTTGGTGGCAATATATTTGCCATCACGGAAAACTGAGACTTCATCGGCAATGTCAAACAGCTCACTCATTTTGTGGGTGATGTAGATAATGCCTTTGCCTTGGGCTTTGAGTGTTTTGATAATACCAAATAAATGCGACACTTCCTTTTCGGTAAGTGCCGAAGTTGGCTCATCCATAATCAACACATCAGAATTGAAAGAAACCGCTTTGGCAATTTCCACCATCTGCCGATTGGCCACGCTGAGCGTTCCAACTTCAACCATGGGATCGATATCAATATTCAAGTGCTTGAGTAAATCTTCTGTGCGGCTGCGCATTTCGCTGTGACTAATAAAGCCCCAGGAATTTTTGGGTTCGCGTCTGATCCAAATATTTTCAGCAACTGTCATCGGGCCCATCAGGTTTAATTCCTGGTGGATCATGGCTATGCCATTTTCCAGTGCATCAAGCGGGCTTTTGAGACGAATATCAACGCCACGCAATTTAAAGGTTCCAGAATCGGGGGTGTAGATTCCAGCAATGACTTTCATCAATGTGGATTTGCCAGCGCCATTTTCGCCCATCAAGGCGTGAACGGTTCCGCGGCGCAATTTAAACTGAACATTGTCGAGCGCCAAAACGCCCGGAAATTCTTTGCGCACATCTTCAACCTCCAACACATATTCTGCATCGGGAATAGCGCCGCTTTCGCGCACAGCTTTCATTGTTGAAGGACTAATCATTGAATCTTTCACTAAAAAATGCGCCACCCCGGAGGATGGCGCATAATTCGATTTATGTCGATTAGTTCTTGGACATAAAGTCAGCCATGTTGGCTGGAGTCACGAGTTGGAATGGGATGTAAACCTTAGCATCCACTTTTTCGCCCTTAACCAGCTTGATCGCCGTATCAACAGCGCCCTTGCCTTGGCCAGCAGCGTCTTGGAACACTGTAACTGAGAGATCGCCAGCTTTCATCGAAGCCAAAGCTTCTTGCGTGGCATCAATGCCGGCCACCGGAATGTCCTTGGTTGACATGCCAGCAGCTTTCATTGCCTTGATTGCACCCAGAGCCATGTTATCGTTGTTGGCGATAACAGCAGCTGGCTTCTTGCCGGCAGCGATCCAGTTGGTCATCAAATCTTGTGCCTTAACAGGATCCCAACCAGCAGTTTGCTCGTCAATGATCTTCATGCCAGAGCATTCTGGTGTTGCGATAACATCATGAATGTCCTTGGTGCGTTGAACAGCAGCTTGGTTGGCGAGATCGCCCTGCATAACAAGAATATCGCCCTTGCCACCGATCAGTTTGCAAATTGCTTGAGTTTGCAAGGTGCCTGATTCAACTTCGTTCGAGGCCACAAAAGCACCCTTGGCACCAAGCTTATCAACGTCAGCTGGTTGGCGGTTTACGTAAACAATTGGAATGCCCGCATCGTTAGCAAGCTTGGTCATTGGCGCAGTTGCCGATGTATCAACAGCGTTTACGATCACAGCATCAACTTTAGCAGCGATGAAGTTCTGGATTTGTGAAAGTTGCTTGGCAACATCATCATCAGCGATTTCGATTTGCACAGGTTGATTTGCATCAGCGCCGGCTTTTTCGATGCCCTTACGGAGAACCGTGAGGAATGTGTCTGAGTTGGCCATTGACACACCGATGTTACCGGCGAAAGACGTCGTTGACATCAAACCGAGAACAGCGGCGGCGAGAATAAGTTTCTTCATTATAGTGCTCCTTCTATCGAGTGTCCGGCAAGCACCCGTTGACTGGGCCGGAATCCCCTTGCGAGGAAATGCGTTTCAACCGCGGCGCAAACGAGGCGCTAAATGATTCAGTGTGGAAACAGTAAACTGCATCTTCCCTATACCACCCTTGCTTCTTTTGGCGCGTTGCGGCTTACCAAAGTGAACCATTTGTTTCACATTGGCATAGTGTTGGAAAGCCTATTCCAATTTGCAAGGGAGTCAATCTTCGCCTTCAAAATGCGACAGAAACTGTCAAAAACTATCAGAACTGCTGCGTTAGATGTTTTCGCTCATATGAATTTCGGGTGGCAACATAAACGGCGGCAAATGCGGCATTTCGGCCCCCGTTGTTGCTTTGGCCATCACCTCAACCAACCGCCGCGCCAATGCAGTGAAAGGCGTGCCCAAAGTGAGATCTATCACGCCATCAATCAATGCTGCGCGGGTTGCTGGGGTCAATTCGTTGCAAACGGCAATAAGTCTGTCGCCAGATTGGCGTTCACGCAAGGCTTTGATCAGACCTTCTTGGCCGCCGCCAGAGACATATACGGCAACGAGGTCAGAGGTGTTTTCAATGAGCTTGGTAATTGCTTCATAGGCAATATCATCGTCGTCCAGATTGACGATCGGTTCAAGCAGCTGAAACTCAGGCGCATGTTCGCGCATGAATGTGCGAAAGCTGATTTCGGATAGTTCCTGATTGAGATAGCGATGGCTGCCGACCAAAATGCCGATTTTGCCAGGTTTCATTGAAAGTCTGCTAATTGTCCAACCCGCAATCCGCCCGCATTTGCGAGAATCCGCACCAAAATGGCCAGAACATGAAGGGCTGGTGATATTGCTCAGCAGGGTGAAAACGGGTTTGCCAGAAGCTATAATTTTTTCAACAGCTTCGTTGACGAGTGGATGATCCATGGCCACCACAGCAATAGCATCGACACTGTGGGCGAATTTCAGCAATCTTTCCGCAACAATACTTGGCTCCACGTCTACGATAAATTCGAGCACGGGTTTGCCTTCAACCGTCCGCGCCGCTTTGGTGGCTGCGACCAATTCTTTGCCAAGGGTTTGGTAGAAAGCGTCGGGTTTCTGCAACAGGAAGCCAAATTTACGCTTAGGGGATTCTGCTATTCGCCGTTTTAACAATCCGGTGGCATGATAGCCAATCGCTTCGGCCGCCTCTACTACTCGAATTGCCGTATCTTCCCGCACCGGCAATCTGCGATTCAAAACCCGGTCCACCGTAGCCACGCTTACACCGGCTTTTTTTGCCAAATCGTTGATGGTGGGGCGCGCTACCATTTGGGTTCCTGCATTGAGTTGCTGTCCTGCTATCATATGAAATAAAATGATGCAAATTGATAGATGTGACTAGAATTCAATTGTTCCGATGGAATGTTGATTCTACTGTCTTCCTCATCAAGATCAACCGGAACTTTGACGAGATCGTCAAAGTTCAGGAAAGTTGATCGAAAATTTGTGCTTAGGCGATTTTGACTTTTCCAAGAAAAGTCAAAACGCTTTAGAGGGTTCGTTCTATGAGTGATGCCATATTCCCGCGCGATTATAGTCTGCTCGGCCGCGATGCAAAGCGGGCTGAGGAAGAAGGCTTGGCCAATGCGCAGTGGTATCAAGCACCGATTGCTCGCCCGCGTCTGAAGGAATTGATGAAGCGTTCCGATGGTCTGGCCATACGCGACACATTGGTTTGGATAGCTTGTTTTATTCTTACCGCCGGTTTTGCAATTTACTTGTTTCCATCCTGGTGGAGCGTGCCATTCTTTTTGGCATATGGGGCTTTGTACGGATCATCGACGGATTCGCGTTGGCATGAATGCGGACATGGCACTGCATTCAAAACGCGTTGGATGAATGATGCCGTTTATCAAGTGGCGTGTTTCATGATCATGCGCGCGCCCACTGTTTGGCGCTGGAGCCACACGCGCCATCATACAGATACAATTATTGTGGGCCGCGATCCTGAAATTGCCATTATGCGGCCAACCGTGGTTTTGAGGTTGATTGGCGCTTATTTTGCAATTCCCCAGACCATTGATGCGATCAAAAAATTATTCATTCATGTGTCTGGCCACTTAACGCCTGAAGAAATGACGTTTGTGCCGGAAATGGAACGTGCGCGGGTTTATTTTGTTTCGCGAATCTGGTTTGCGATCCATTTGGGTTCAGTAGCACTCTCGTTGTATTTGCATAGCTGGTTGCCCGTGTTGCTGGTTGGGCCCCTGCCCACAATGTATGGTGCGTGGCTTCATGTTATGACGGGCCTTACACAACATGGTGGCCTTGCGGAGAATGTGCTCGATCACCGCTTGAACAGTCGGACTGTTTTGATGAACCCCGTTCTGCGCTTTCTATATTGGAACATGAACTATCATGTTGAGCATCACATGTTCCCGATGGTGCCTTATCATCAATTGCCAAAGCTCTATGAAGATATGAAGCCCTATACTGTGCCTGCAACCAATGGCATTATAGCAGCGTATCGTGAAATGATCCCCGCTTGGATCAAGCAAATCAAAGATCCTTCCCATGTTATTGCCCGCGAATTGCCGTTTGGCACCGCGGCGGTCACCCAACCTCTTGCTGCTGAATAGGACTTCTCATGACTCAATGGATTGAAGCTTGCGCGAAAGACGATATTGACGAAGAAGATGTGAAGCGCTTTGACCACGCTGGCCGCACCTTTGCGATCTATCGTTCGCCTTCTGATAAATTCTACGCCACTGACGGCCTGTGCACACATGAGAAAATTCATTTGGCTGACGGCCTGGTGATGGATCACATCATCGAATGCCCCAAACACAATGGTCGCTTTGATTATACGACAGGTGCTGCCAAGGGCGCGCCAGTTTGTGTAAATTTGAAAACTTATCCGGTTAAGGTGGAGGCTGGAAAAGTCTTCATCGATATCGCTTAGTTCATGAACAATCTGGGCATGGTTATTGTTGGTGCTGGTATGGCCGGGGCCCGCGGAGTGATTGCGCTGCGGGCTGCTGATTATCAGGGCCCGATTACCCTGATTGGTGAAGAGGCGCATTTACCTTACGATCGCCCGCCGCTATCGAAAGCTTCAATTACGGGTGAAGAAGATCCTGCACCGATTCTGCTTTTGGATGATGATCAACTGCGATCTTTGAATACAAAATTTATTCGCAA
>JAYTSN010000357.1:0-9074 GCA_043745625.1 Aestuariivirga sp.
TTTTACATCGCTAAGCTTCATCTTGGCGCACCTTTCCGTGATCAAACGTTATCATGCCCATATCTGGGATAATGCGTTCTTTCCAAGCCGTGGTCGCGAAAGATTTTTTTACTTCTTCGAGACCTTCACGCCAATGTTCATTCATCGACAGTCTTGAAAATTCATAGTCTTTCGATTGTGTGTCAAAACCGTGCGCGCGTTTAATCAAGTGCATTACTGTGATGCCGGTTTGGCGTGCATTTTGAGTTAGCAATTTTACATCTGGATCATCGAGCATTTCGGGCGGTAATTTTTTGAGAAGGTTCATGCTAGATTTACGCAGCTTTTGTTCCAACATTGCCGCCGTTGTATTCATGCGGGTGCGGCTTGAATAACGGATTTCTTTTTCGCGTTCGGCTGATTCCATAATGGTGTTGGGGATTTGACCTTGGGCAGAGAATAGATCCACTTGGAAGATGCATAGGTGATCGCTGTTTTCTGCTGCGTCAATCACATAAAACAGAGGTGTGTTAGAAACCACGCCGCCGTCCCAATAATATTCGCCGTCAATTTTTACTGCTGGAAAGCTAGGTGGCAACGCGCCAGAGGCCATGATGTGATCAACGGTAATTTTGTCAGTCGTTGAATCAAAATATCTAAAATTGCCAGTTCGGACGTTAACAGCGCCCACGCTGAGCCGAACATCACCGTTATTGATGAGATCAAAATCCACCAGCTCGAGCAATGTTTCGCGCAAAGGTGCGGTGTCATAAAAACTGGTCGCTCCGCTGCTGCCTGGCCAAGCCAAAAGCGGCGACACCATTCGAGGGGCGTAAAATCCTGGTATGCCAAACAACGCCGCTGTCCAGCTTGAAAGCTCATTAAAAATGGACCTGCCATTGTCGCCTGGGATGAAAGACGAGCCTTGCAGGCCCGAAGATAATTTATCCCAAAACATCCGCAATCTGGCCACGCGGTCTTCTGGCCGATTACCCGCGATGATCGCAGCATTGATCGCGCCAATCGAAATCCCTGCAATCCAGCTCGGCTCTTTGCCCAAGCTTTTCAAAGCCTCGTAGGCACCAGCCTGATAAGCGCCCAATGCGCCGCCACCTTGGAGAACAAGGATGTTTTTTTCGGTAATCGAGTTTTGTTGCATTGCAGCATTATAGTGCAATGCAAAGGGGAAGGGTATTAAAAGATTTTAATGGCGTAGCTGCTCTAAATCTCTAAATGTTTGTCAACTTGATTTGCCTCGGGGGCTTGCATTGTTAAATTGGTTATTTATCTTCATTCCTATCACCTTGGGCCTCGAATATTTTATTCACCCCAGTGATTCCATCCTCTTTATCTCGGCAGCACTCGCCATTGTTCCTGTGGCCGCAAATATGGGAAAGGCGACGGAGAGTTTGGCTAACAAAACTGGGCCAACAGTTGGTGGATTGCTCAATGCCACTTTTGGCAATGCTACGGAATTAATTATCGCGTTTATTGCTTTGCAGGCCGGTAAGCCTGAGGTGGTGAAGGCATCGATAACAGGATCGATGATTGGCAATATGTTGTTGGTCTTGGGGTTGGCGCTGTTCCTCGGTGGCATCAAGTATCAAAAGCAAGTCTTCAATAAGCAAATGGCAGGATCATTGGCCAGCATGTTGGTTATTGTGATGATCGCATTCTTGATCCCAGCATTATTTGATTTCACCGAGCATGCCGATGGCGTTTCTTTAGCGGAAGCTACGGCCACTGATGCGCGTTTTTCGTTAGCGGCTAGTTTCGTCTTGATTGGCCTCTACATCTGCAACATGATTTTTAGTTTGGTCACGCATAAGGATATGTTGTCGCCGAGCGATGGGGAACATGAAGAAGGGGGTTGGAGTTCCCGTCGATCTCTCCTGACGCTTGTTGTTTGCACATTTACGGTGGCTTGGCTTTCAGAAATATTGGTCGGCTCTCTCGAAGGTTTCAGCAAGGGCCTAGGCCTTTCAGAAGTGTTTGCGGGATTGATCATCATCCCGATTATTGGCAATGCGGCAGAACATTCAGCATCAGTTTTTGCTGTTAAAAACAAACTCGATTTGAGTATTCAGATTACTTTGGGTGCGACGATTCAAATTGCATTATTGGTTGCCCCTATTTTGGTTATCGCATCCTATCTGATCGGCAAGCCGATGGATTTGGTGATCCACCGTCCCATTGAACTCGCCGGCCTGTTGGGTGCCGCTTTGATTACCGCCAATGTGGCTAATGACGGAGAGTCAAATTGGTTGGAAGGCGCGATGCTATTGGGGGTTTATCTATTGTTGGCGCTGGCGTTCTATTTTTTACCAGTGGCGGCATAACGTTTTAGAATCCTCGCCTCTTATTCCGGTTCAAGCGTTGGCTAAAGCCGACCATGCTGGTGCCGGCGGTGATGTCTGTGACTATGATATTTATGACCGGGTTTACTTAAGCGATGCCCATGGCCATGGAGGCGGTTGCTGTGTGTCATTGCTTTATAGCGCGGGTGGAATTGCCAATGCCCCACATGGACATATGACCCCTTCACACTGCTAAAGCGGCGCTCACCATGGCAGCCCCAATGCCATTCACGGCGGTCACCGACATCGAGGTGGGTGAAGCTATCGCGGCAATAGCTGCCCACCCCGCCTCTGCCTGGAAGGCTTGCGGTATATCGGTAGACTGTACCCGGGCCAACGCCTTCGACTCTAAAATCGGCAGCCATACAGCGCAGGTGCCAAGACTCGCGTGCGCCACCGATGCGACGGTTATGTGCGTAGGATCTGCATCCCGATACGATTGTGACGGGCGCATGAAAATGATTGGAGATTTGATAGAGTAACCCGTTCAGACGGCGATTTAAGCCGCCATTGCCCTTCACGTTAGCATGAGCCAGATCTGATGTGATCGTTGTCGATATTAGGAAGAGGGTTATTACCGTCAACCAAAGTCTTAATTGTGCCATTTTGCTATCCTGTTGCCAAAGTCCCCAATTTTAAAAAGGGAAAGCAATGTCTGGGCCAACACGGATTTTTCGGTGGATTTAACCTTGATGGTTAGGGATAACGCGTTGTACCGCAAAACAAAAAACCCGGCCAAGCTGGCCGGGTCTGAAAATAGGATCGCACGTGGCTTACTTCGTAAGGAAGCTGAATTTCTGCTTAAAGCGTGAAACACGGCCGCCACGATCAACGATGGTGCCTTGTCCACCAGTCCAAGCTGGGTGAGACTTTGGATCAATATCAAGGTTCATGGTGTCGCCAGCTTTTCCGTAAGTCGAGCGGGTCATGAATTTTGTGCCGTCGGTCATCACGATGGTGATGGGGTGATAATCGGGGTGGATATCTGCTTTCATAGCGGTTAACTCTTCAACTTGTGCTTCGGGTGCCTGCACCCAATCTATAGGTTTCAGCTGTTTCAGCGGCGGTCTATAGGGGAATTCATTGGGGCACACAAGAGCGGCATAAGCAAAGGCAAAATGGCAAAATATTCTGATCCGGCACTTAGGTCTAAAGACCTCCGACCTCTGCTTAATCTGTTACCGTATTTAAAGGTTTATCGGCGCCAAGTGGTTTATGCGCTGATTGCGCTGGCCGCTGCATCAGCTTCTACTCTGGTGGTGCCACTTGCTGTTCGGCGTATACTCGATCAAGGTTTCAACGCAGCTAATATAGAACTGATCAATAGTTATTTCTTTGGCATGATTGGTGTCGTCGTAGTGTTGGCTGCAAGCTCGGCTATCCGATTTTACTATGTGAGCTGGATCGGTGAACGTGTGGTGGCAGATGTGCGCGATGCCTTGTTCAGCCATCTCCTTACCCTCACCCCGCAATTTTATGAAACCCAGAAGACTGGCAATGTGGTTTCACGGCTGACTGCTGACACGACACAAATTAAATCTGCTTTTTCGTCCACAGCTTCAATTGCGCTGCGCAACGTTGTAACTCTGATTGGCGCACTGGTGTTGATGATTTACACCAGCCCCTACATGTCGATGCTGGCAGCAGTGGCCATTCCTTTCGTGGTTTTGCCACTGGTGTTTTATGGTCGTAAAGTGCGTGCACTTTCGCGCAAAGCACAAGATGCACTGGCGCAATCTGCTGCGTTTTCACAAGAGCGATTGCAGGGGATTGTTGCTATTCAATCAAATACGCAAGAGCCGGCAACCAATAAAGCTTTTTCAAAATCGACAGTTGAGGCTTTTGAAGCGGCTCAAGCTCGCGCTTTTGCCCGCGCCATACTTACATTCTCGACGATTGCGATTGGCACAGGGGCGATCGTTGCGCTGCTTTGGTTTGGCGCACATCAGGTTGTAAATAATACTATGACAGGCGGCACACTTGCCCAGTTTTTACTCTATGCAATTTTTGCCTCTAACTCGTTGGCGCAGCTTTCAGAAGTGTGGGGCGAGTTGCAAGCAGCGGCAGGTGCTGCTGAACGCATCTCCGAACTATTGGCAGAAGTGCCAACGATTGCTTCGCCTGCCCAACCCGTAACATTGCCAAAACCCGTCCGCGGTGAAGTGCAGTTTGAAAATGTAAACTTTGCATACTCTTCGCGGCTAGAGGCACCAGTTTTGCATGATATATCATTCAGCGCCAAACCTGGCGAGGTTATCGCGATCGTAGGCCCCTCTGGTGCTGGCAAAACCACGCTCTATGCATTGATCCAGCGTTTCCACGAACCAAGCTCTGGAGCCGTTAAACTTGATGGGCTCTGTATTAATACGCTCGATCTTGAAGACTTGCGCAACAACGTCGCAACAGTGCCGCAAGACCCGACTATTTTTTCAGGAACGATTGCGGATAATATTCGCTTAGGCAGGCCAGATGCGACTGATGAAGAGGTGAAAGCTGCTGCCCACGCGGCGCATGTTTCAGAGTTTGCGGAGAAACTGCCTGAACAATATAATTCGATGCTGGGTGAACGCGGTATTACGCTATCTGGCGGCCAACGCCAGCGTCTTGCTATTGCGCGGGCGATTTTGCGCGATGCGCCAGTGCTGTTGCTCGACGAAGCCACCAGTGCACTCGACGCTGAGAGCGAGGCGCTGATTCAGGAAGCACTTGAGGATTTAACCAAGGGGCGTACCACGCTTGTGATTGCGCACCGCTTGGCCACAGTGCGAAATGCTGACCGCATTATTGTTTTGGAACAAGGTAAGATTGTTGGGCAAGGAACGCATGCGCAGTTGATGAAGAAGAGCCCGCTTTATTCAAAGCTAGCGAAACTTCAATTCAGCGTTCCGTTAATTTAAGCTCGATCCGACGATTTTCGGATTTAGCTTCTTCCGTGCTGCCTGGTGCTAATGGTTGGAACTCGCCAAAGCCCGCCGCCACCAGATGATTTGCGGAAACGCCTTGTGAAACCAAATATTTTACGACAGCAATGGCGCGGGCTGAAGAGAGCTCCCAGTTCGATGGGAATTTCGCTCCAACCAAAATAGGGTCATTATCTGTATGACCATCAACGCGTAGCACCCATGGCAAATCGGCAGGGATTTCTTTTTCGAGTTGCTTTACTGCATCGGCCAATTTTGCCATTTCGACTTGGCCAAGGTCATTTAAATCTGCACCGCCCTTAGGGAACAGAACTTCGGCTTGGAATACGAAGCGATCACCCACTACCAAGATATCAGAACGCTGCGAAAGAATTTGGCGTAGGCGGCCGAAAAATTCTGAACGATATTTTGAAAGCTCTTGCACTTTTTGTGCGAGGGCTGTGTTCAGGCGGCGACCAAGATCGGCAATCTGGGTTTCTGATGTACGGTTACGGGATTCGGAATCATCAAGGAGTGCAGAAATTTGCGATAACTGCCTGCGCATTGCTGCAATCTGTTGATTGAGCAGCTCAACTTTTGCCAGAGCATCGGAAGAAATTTTCTTTTCGGAATCGAGCGAGGTTTGCAATCCGCTGATGGTGGTGCCAGCGTTTGTTCCTTTATTGCTTTCGGCTGCTAGGCCCGCCAATAAATCGGCAGTTTTGGCCTTCTGAGCATTCAGATCATCAGTCATAGACAAAAGCTGCGCGTCGGAATCTGCCTTGCCTACTTTTTCAAGAGCCAGCAATTGGGTGAGTTCCGATATCTGCGAACGCAGTTGTCCGAGTGCCGAATCTTGGCCGGATATTTGCCGCGCCAACAAAAATTGTGCGATCATGAAAACTGAAAGCAGAAATGTGATCACCAGCAACAGTTGGGCCATCGCATCTACAAAGCCCGGCCAATAAGGGGCTTCTTCAGTGCGGCGGCGACGAGACAGCGCCATTGCTTATGAAACCTTGCCGCTGCTGCGAATGAGCAAACGTTGGATTTCGCTTTGTTGCACTTGTTGGCTCTGAATCCATTGGCGCACCATTTTTTGTTCTTCGCGCATCTGCTGCACAAGGTTTGCGACCGCGTCTGCCAACTGTTCTGTTGCGTTATCATCCGCGCCAGCGAGCGGCGGAGCTATGCCGCCGCGGAGTTCGACACTGGTGCCAAGGCGCTCAATTGATTTTTGTAAATTTTGCATGTCAAGACGCAAATAAGCTGGATTCATGCCGCCGCTGTTGTCGCCGGCTTGGACATCAGTGATAGTTGAAAGCCAGTCTTCAAGATTGTGGTAGAAACGGTTTTGCGCTTGGCCTGCTTTTAAATCGAGAAACCCCAGCACTAAAGAGCCGGCCAAACCAAACAGCGATGATGAAAATGAAAGACCCATGCCTGCAAGTGGCTTTTGCAGGCCCGATTTCAGCTCTTCGAAAACGGCGGATGATTGGGTTGAGCCAACATCGAGATTGCGGATGGCATCACCGACGGAGGTTACAGTTGCAAGCAGGCCCCAGAAGGTTCCGAGGAGACCTAAGAAAATCAGCAGGCCGATTAAATATTTTAATAGATCCCGCGATTCATCGAGGCGTGATGCAAGCGAGTCGAGCAATGAGCGCATAGTTTGTGGCGATAGCACGGTGCGGCCTGAGGCATCACCCAAAAGTGTAGACATCGGTGCAAGCAAAATCGGTGGTGATTGTTCGGCACCTTGTCCGACTTTAAAGTCATTCAACCAACTGACTTCCGGAAACAAGCGCCATACCATGCGGTAAGCGTAGAGCGCGCCAATAATCAGCGTTGCTATAATCAAGCCATTGAGACCAGGATTGGCCATGAATGCATTTTTTATGTTGGGGAACAAAACGGCGGAGATGATGACCACCAACAGTGTGAACACCAACATATGCACCAAGTGCACCGTGGGTCTATCTACAACAATTGCCTCTTGCGCCATGCCTTGTTCCGATTCTCAAAAGTTGAGTGCACGTTAATCTAGCCGATTAAAAGGCAAAGGGGGAGAGGGGGAATTCAACGCAAGACCACTTGCACCCAAAATGGGAGCGTGATAACTTAAGAAAATGAGGATCATTGCGCGACGAACTCTCAAAAATTTCGCCGATAAACGTATTGGGCACAAGGATTATTTCGCATTAAAGTCTGCGCTTGATGCATGGTTCACTGAAGTCAGCAAAGCAGAGTGGCGCAACATGGCAAGTGTGAAACAACTTTATGCGACGGCCAGTATCGTATCGAACGAACGAATTGTATTTAACATCAAGGGTAATGACTATCGATTGGTTGTTGCTGTCGATTTCGAAAAATCTATTGTTTGGATAAAATGGATCGGCACCCACAAAGACTACGACCAGATTAAAGTGAAGGACATCAATTTCAATGAGTGAGATAAAACCAATCCGCACGGAGAATGATTATGAAGCCGCTTTGGCCGAAGTTGAAGCCCTGTGGGGCGCTAAAAGCGGAACACCCAAAGGTGATCGCCTCGATGTGATCGTAACTCTGATTGAGTCATGGGAAGCAGCAAACTACCCAATGGACCAACCAGACCCAATCGAAGCCATCAAATTTCGCATGGAGCAACAAGGCCTGACACGCAAGGATTTGGAAGGCATCATCGGCACGAGAGCCCGCATCGCCGAGGTATTAGACAGAAAGCGTGGGCTTTCAATTGCAATGATTAGAAGATTGAATACGGAGTTGCATATTCCAGCAGAGGTTTTGATTAGGCCTACAGGGAAGAGGGCGGCTTGAAGAAAATTGGGTTTATAAAAGACGAGTTTCAGCCTTGGGCGATGCACGCTCTGAAACTAGGCTTTACAGATTTCATAAGTCCAGAAGATGGATTTCTAATTGAACTCTCAAAAAACTCAAAATGGACGAACTCTCATGCAAGTGGCATCTATGCTTGGGTTACTGGAAATGGTCAATCCTACGTTGGTCAGGCAGTAAACGTGAGGAATCGGCTTCGTCAGCATTGGACAAACTGCCGCAATATCGCCTATGCGGCTTTCCAAGCTGTGAGCCCAAATGATCTCGATTCAATTGAGAAGCAGTTGATAAGAAAGATGGAGGAGCATTTTCCTTCATCCACATTGAATATTAAATTCGCCACGTCATCAATGAAAGTCGTACCATTCGACTTGATCATTACCCCTGAAATTTGCGCCAATTTCTTGCGAGGAGAGTCTCTTCAAAATTCCAACGAGTGGCAGAAATGGCCGTTACTTGAAAACAAGAAAGTAAGAAATTTTGAAAGGTTCGAAAAAGCGAGAATCAGCAAAGACGTGATGAATGCCCTTAGCATATTCATTGATAGATGCCTGCCCGATGCTCCTGCCACAGAAGTGAAATTTTGGTCGGCCTCCTTATTATATCCAAATGCTACAATATGCAGAGTTAACGACGGACAACAGGAAGTATTTACAGTTTGGGATGACCGAACCCATTTGTACGCACGTGTGCTCGCCGGCAGCCAACTCAGCGACGACTTCGATTTTCCGCTATATGAGACAGAGAGCTATGCGAATTTCGTCCGCCTTGAGCATTTGCAATCGTGGCTGACGAAAGAGCGTGCAATCGAATGCAGAAAACTAGTTGTTTGGCTGATGCGCCACACAGTGCCATTGAACAGTAGTACTCATTGTCCACAATTGGTCAGAGTTTCTGTCGGTCACTGAGCCTTACCCCATCGCCTTATTAATCTCTTCTGTCATCTTCTTTGCATCACCAAACAGCATCAGCGTGTTGTCGCGCCAGAAGAGGGGGTTGT
>JAYTSN010000358.1:0-3128 GCA_043745625.1 Aestuariivirga sp.
GATGCGCCACCTAAAACTGAAAGTGCAAGGCCCTTGAAGATCAACATGCCCGCCAGTGTCACGATGAAGGCCGGAATTTTATAGTAAGCGATGAAATAGCCTTGAACCGCGCCGATCGCCGCCCCGATGGCCAAACAAATTATCGATGAGGTGACGAAATCGAGTTTCGGAATCGTGAACAAATCTGGATTGGGTGAAGTGCCAGTCATTAACACAGCGGCAACAGCGCCAATAAATCCCGAGACAGACCCGACTGACAAATCAATATGCCCAGCTACAATCACCAGCAACATGCCAAGTGCCATCACCACAATGTAACTGTTCTGCAGAAGAATATTGGTCATGTTCACAGGGCGGAACAATGTGCCATTGGTGTTGAACTGGAAAAACACCATGATTGCCAACAACGAAAGCAACAAAGCATAGTCGCGAATATTGCTGCGCACGAAGCGCATGAAATCAGGCTTCACTTGCGGTGTGGAAATTTCAGTCATGTGTTTTGTCCCATGATTTCATGATGGCGCGCATAATTTTTTCTTGGCTCGCCTGTTTTGCTGGCATTTCAGCAACGAACTTTCCTTCATTCATCACATAGATGCGGTCGGCCACGCCCAACAGCTCGGCCATTTCCGAGGAAATAACAATCACCGCTTTGCCCGCTTCCGCCAGCTGATTGATGATCCCGTAAATTTCATATTTGGCACCCACATCAATGCCGCGTGTGGGTTCATCCAAAATCAAAACATCAGGGCCCGAGAACAACCATTTCGAAAGAACCACCTTCTGTTGATTGCCGCCGGATAAATTTACCGTCGTTTGAAAAACCGATGAACAGCGAATGCCCAGATCGCGCCGATATTTGTTGGCTATTGCAAGTTCAACCAATTCATCAACCACAGAATATTTCGCCACACCATCAAGATTGGCCAAACTGATGTTGTGTTTGATATGATCAATCAGCACCAGACCATAAGTTTTCCGGTCTTCTGTGGCATAGGCCAACCCTGCGTCCATTGCCTTTGGAATGGTGCTCACATCAACGGTCTTCCCATTGATCAAAACATCGCCTGAAATTTTCTGTCCGTAAGCACGGCCGAAAATTGACATAGCCAGTTCCGTGCGGCCAGAACCCATAAGACCAGCAATGCCCACCACTTCACCGCGCTTTACGTGAAGATCAATATTTTTGATCATTTGCCGCTCAGCGTGCAACGGGTGATAGCAGCTCCAGTTTTTCACCTCAAAAACAGGCTCGCCAATTTTGGCATTGCGCGGCGGAAACCGATCCGTCAATTCGCGCCCCACCATGGCTTTGATAATCCGGTCTTCGGAAATCTTCTCAGCGTGGCAGTCCAGCGTATCGACCGTCATACCATCGCGCAATACCGTAATACGGTCGGCCACTTTTGAAATTTCATTCAACTTATGCGAAATCATGATTGAAGAAATGCCTTGCGCGCGGAATTCCATCAGCAACGCCAGAAGCGCATTTGAATCCGTTTCATTCAAACTTGATGTCGGCTCATCTAGGATGAGCAGTTTCACCTTTTTGTTAAGAGCCTTGGCAATCTCAACCAACTGTTGCTTGCCCGTGCCCAAATTGGTGATCAGCGTATTAGGGTGCTCATTCAGCCCCACTTTTTTCAAAAGCTCTTTAGTGCGCGAGAAGGCTTCAAACCAATTGATCACACCGTTGGTTGCTGTTTCATGTCCCAGAAAAATATTTTCAGCAATCGAGAGCAGCGGCACCAAGGCCAGCTCTTGGTGGATAATGATAATCCCTAAATCTTCGCTATCAGAAATTTTGTTGAACTTGCGTTCGACACCTTCATAATAAATCTCGCCAGAATAAGTGCCATGCGGATAAACCCCTGAAAGCACCTTCATCAGTGTGGATTTGCCAGCACCATTTTCGCCGACGACAGCCAGAATTTCAGCAGGGCGCACATTGATATGAACATCCGAAAGCGCATTCACGCCCGGAAATGTTTTGGTAATGCCGCGCATTTCAAGAATGGGCTGCATGGTGTGTAGGTATCTCCTTTGGAATTGTGGCGGTTATCATCCGCTTCTTTAAAGAAAATCCGTCACCCCAGCGAAGGCTGGGGTCCCGATTTAATTCAGCCTCAAAGCTCGAAGTAAAGTGGGATGCCAGCCGTCGCTGGCATGACGGTTATAAGGGAGTTGTTTAGAAATCCCCATGCATTGCACGGGGATTTACTTTGTTCTTAATTGTCGACCTTGTCTTGGGTATAATAACCTGAATCCACCAAGGCAGCCTTGATGTCGGCTTTGCCAACTGAATGAGGTGTCAGCAGATAAGATGGAACAACTTTCACACCATTGTTGTAAGTTTTGGTGTCGTTGATTTCTGGCTCTTTGCCGCCGAGAACAACGTCAACCATCTTGGCAGTCACTTTCGCGAGTTCGCGTGTGTCTTTGAATACGGTTGAATATTGTTCGCCAGCGTTCATGCCCTTAACCGATGCAATTTCGGCATCTTGGCCAGTTACGATTGGCATTTCAGCGCCTGGTGCATAACCAACACCCTTAAGCGATGAAATGATACCGCGTGACAAACCATCATAAGGCGAGAGAACACCGTGAACTTTCTTGTCGGTGTAGTTAGCCGAAAGAAGGTTATCCATACGGGCTTGGGCCACAGCACCATCCCAACGCAGCGTACCAACCTTGTCCATGCCCATTTGGCCGGAGATGATCTTGATGTCGCCGCTTGCAATCATTGGATCCAAAACAGACATTGCACCATTGTAGAAATAACCAGCATTTGTATCATCTGGCGAACCGCCAAACAATTCAACGTTCCATGGCTTCACAGCAGCAAAACGTTCTTTTAAACCAGCAACCAGCGAAGTAGCTTGCAAAACGCCAACGCCAAAATTGTCGAATGTTGTGTAATAATCAACGTTCGCTGTTTTGGTGATCAAACGATCATATGAGAATATTTTTGCGCCGGCATCATGTGCCTTTTGCAAAATGTCTGACATTGTTGAACCGTCAATCGCAGCGATGATCAAAACCTTGGCACCCTTGGTGACCATGTTTTCGATTTGTGCAAGTTGGTTTGGAATGTCATCTTCAGCATATTGCAGATCGGTTGTGTAACC
>JAYTSN010000359.1:0-3117 GCA_043745625.1 Aestuariivirga sp.
AACACCTGAAGCAACCAATTCATGACGCGATCATCCGATCAGGGTTATAAGGTGCCAGGAGTTCATGACGATGATCATTCAAAATTTCATCTGCACCGAATGCCCCAATCGCTGGCGCCAGAGTGATCCCTGAATGTGTCACCGCAACATAAAGCCCTTGCGCTGAAGGCATGCGCCCAACCAAGGGAAATCCATCCTCAGGCATAGGGCGATGACCAATCGCAAACCGCTCCAGTTGCAAATTTTCTGCACCACGCAAAGTACTGCGAATTTTTTGAATTTCGGACAATGCTTGTTCGTCATGGCTTTGCCCATCTGCCAAATCAGTCGCAATAAATATTTTTCCACTTGCATCTTGCCGCAATTCCATACCCGGCGCGATGAGCATGGTGTTCAGCAATTTGGCTGTTGCGGCAGAATAAACCACCAACGCAGCAGATGTTTTCAAAGGCAAAGCAAGGCCAATCGTTTTTAAGAGTTCCAAACTGCCAACGCCCGCAGCAATCACCACCTCATCAGCCCCCATAAAACCAGCATCAGTCTTAACACCAACAACGCAGCCACCGCGCATCTCAAATCCCGTCACCTGTTGTGAATTTATGACAGTAACGCCCAGAGAAATTGCCGCATTCATAAATCCAGCCACAGCTGCACCTGGCTCAATCACGCCTTCGTCGGAGGCATAGGCAACAATCTCAGGTGGTTCCTTTAAAGCGGGTTCAATACGCGCGATCCCAGCACGGTCAAGCAACTGAATCTTGTAACCCCAGGCAGAGTGCTGCTGTTCAAAAGCGCGCAATTCATCTGCAGGAACATCCCAAAGCAAACTTCCGCACCAGTTCACTTTTAAGTCGGTCATTGAAGATAGCGTCCGCCACATCTCCATCGCGCGCATGCGAAGTTTGGTATAAGGTTCGGGATTAAACCAACTCGCGTTTATCCACCCCCAAGTGTTTGGCGTGGCAACACCACCGGGTTTTGCCAAAGCATCAATCACCGTCACCGAAGCGCCAGCTTTGGCCAGATGATAGGCAAGCGAAGCCCCAACAATTCCTGCTCCAACGACGATAACTTTTTTGGCCATTAACGCACCTTAGATCCCGCATAAGAACTCACTGTCATACAGCAGCCCGCTATGGTTGGCGATCAATGGTTCCGATTTCGATTGGCAGATATGGTGGCGAGAGAGGGAGTTGAACCCCCGACCCCAGGATTATGATTCCCGTGCTCTAACCAACTGAGCTACCTCGCCACGTGGGCGGCATATAGAGAAAGCCGTACCAAAAAGTCAAGCGGCTGGTGTTTCGCTCTCGACTTCGTCTTCGCCTTTATCGCCCAGCACAAAAGTCCGCCACAATGAGATGCCTGCGAAGTATAGTGATGTGAAACCAAATATGCCGAGTTCAGTTTTATAAACCCAGTCCGAATAATCAGGATTGCGGCCACTGATCACCAAACTTAATGTCATCGCAGCCCACAATACCGTCATCAAGATTGTTAATTCGCGCCAGTGCGTCACGCGCAATGGGTGGACAAACTTAATCGGTACGAATGTTAAGACTGAAAGCAAGATCACGGTGATGCCGTTGACCAACCAGCCTGTGTTGAACAAATAGAAATATAACACCACGACATTCCAGATTGCTGGAAAACCTACAAAATAATAATCAAACGATTTCATACCAACATTGGCGAATGTATAGCACGAAACGGCCATGATCGTGGCCGCAGCAATCAGGCTCCAGGTTGAGGGCGTGAAGTAGAACCCCGGCACGGCCACCATGTTAAACCAATAAATCATCAAGGCTGGCACGGCGACATAAGTGAAGAAGTCAATTACCAGATCAAGCGAGGCGCCATCGAAATTTGGTGTGTATTCGCGAACTCTGGCTTTGCGAGCAAGTGAGCCATCCACCCCGTCAACAAAGAGAGCAAGGCCCAACCACATAAAAGCTGCGACCGCATCATTCTTCAAAACCGCGACCAGCGCCAGGAAGCCAAGAACAATGCCGCTCGTTGTAAAAGCATGAACCGACCAAGCGATTCCTTTTTTCACTTCGAGGTCCATCTTTGCTTTAAGATTATTCTTCTTCAGCTTCGCCACGTGTTCATCCTTGATGCCCCTGCGGCGACTATAGGAAACTCAAGCGTTCAAGGCAAACCCTGAACGTGTGAACGCCACGCGCGGCCTTTGCAGCGAAATAAAACCTCCGCCCAAAACCCGTGCACCAGTTGAAATGCCGTCATAAAGCACGCAAGCCTGCCCCGGCGAAATTCCATGTTCACCTTCAGCAATGGCAACCACAGCCCCCTCGCCTTCACGGCGGATTGAGGCTTCCACAGGTGGCCGTGTCGATCTAATTTTAACAAAGACCTTTGCAGGCTCGGCGCTCAAAGCCTCACGACCAAGCCAATTCAAATTCGAAACTGCAATCTCATTTTGCTTTAACGCCTCACGCGGGCCAACAATCACCTGTTTCTCAGCAGCATCCAATTTCACCACAAACAGCGGATCACCGCCACCGATGCCCAAACCTTTGCGCTGGCCGATTGTGTAATGGATAATCCCCTCATGCCGCCCAAGCACGCGGCCATCAAGGTGAACAATGTCGCCAGGCTCTGCCGCATCTGGCCTGATTTTCAAAATCACATCAGCATATCGGCCTTCAGGCACAAAGCAGATATCCTGGCTGTCGGGCTTATCGGCAACCATCAATCCAAGTTCACCCGCCACAACGCGCACCTCGCTCTTGGGCAATTGCCCAAGCGGAAAACGCAAGAAATCAATTTGCGCTTGCGTCGTGGCAAACAAGAAATAACTTTGGTCCCGCGCCATATCAGTGGGCATAAACAAATCACGGCCACCGCCTTCGTGCATGCGGCTTTCAATATAATGCCCCGTGGCCAAACACGAAGCATCCAAATCTTTGGCGCGCGCCAAAAGATCCGCAAATTTCACAGTCTGATTGCACTTCACACAAGGGATGGGTGTTGAACCCTGCAAATAGCTTTCAACAAAATCATCAATCACCGCTTCTTTAAAGCGCGATTCAAAATCCAAAACATAATGCGGAATATCGAGTGCCGCGGCCACGCGCCTGGCATCATGGATATCCT
>JAYTSN010000360.1:0-3113 GCA_043745625.1 Aestuariivirga sp.
GCCCGGACCATCTCGAAGAAACCATCAACACCGAAATCACAGACATGAATGCAAACCGCAAAAACCATCCGTTGGCCAATCTGCGAATCTCTGCTTAGCCAAAATGTTTCTGCAAATAGTGCAGCAACGTTTAGTGCTTCAAATTCTACAAAGTCTCAAAAGACTGACAAAGAAACTGGCATTGTTGGATTTGTTAAAAAACTATGGGCCGCTATTAATAAGGATCGTATCTGCGCTGTATCCGCAGGTGTTGCATTCTATGGGCTACTATCAATCGTGCCTGCTTTGGCCGCGATGATAAGTTTGTACGGCCTGTTCACAGACCGTGCAACGATCTTAAGCCAGATTGCTCGAATATCGCAATTTTTGCCAGCGGAAATAGCGTTGATCATCGGTGATCAAGCGCAACGCATTTCCAGCCAGCCAACCCAAACATTGGGCTTTGCATTTTTAATATCTCTGCTTTTATCAATTTGGTCGTCCAACGCTTCCATGAAAGCGGTCTTTGATGCGCTGAATGTTGCTTTTGAAAAAGAAGAAAAACGTAGCGTAATTTTTCTGAACCTTCAGTCTCTGGGGTTGACGTTTGGCATACTCGTCATAGGTCTTTTTGCAATAGCGGCGGGCGTTGTGCTTCCCGTAATTCTCAGTCGTCTAGCTTTGAGCACAGCTCTTGAAAACGTCCTGCAAATTATGGTGTGGCCGATTATGCTCATTATAGTGAGCTTGACTGTAGCTGTCCTTTTCCGTTTTGGTGCTAGCAGGCCTTGGGCGCCTTGGCGGTGGATAACGCCCGGTGTTGGCTTCACCACATTTACATGGGGACTATTGTCATTTGTTTTCTCAACTTACGCAACGCATTTTGGAAATTTCAACGAGACTTACGGATCCTTAGGCGCAGCAGCCGTGTTGATGACATGGTTGTGGTTTTCTACTCTTTTGTTACTTACTGGCGCAGAATTTGACAGCATCTATTATGAAGGTTCAACGCCGCCCAAATTGTCCTAATAATGTTGAACTCAATGTTTAATGCGCCCATAACTTCACCATGCATAATCCACAAAACATTATCTTCGACATTGGTATGGTTCTGATAAAATGGGATCCACGCAATCTTTATCGCAAGATGTTTACCGACGAGGCCAAGATGGAATGGTTCTTGGCCAATGTCTGCACTCCCGCTTGGAACCTGGAGCAAGATCGCGGGCGCTCATTTGGCGACGCGGTGAAACACATCATGCCACATCACCCAGAATTAGCCGCCGAGATTGATGCTTTTGATACGCGGTGGCACGAGATGATTCCAGGTGTGATTGAAGGCTGTGTTGATATTCTTGAAACGCTGCACAAGAAAGGTACACCTCTTTATGCCATCACCAATTGGAACCAACACAAGTTCAAAGAAACCAAACTGAGTTATCCATTTCTTGGCCTGTTTCGCGACATCGTCGTTTCTGGCGATGAAAAACTTATTAAGCCTGATCCTGCGATTTTTGAGCTTTGTTTGAAGCGCAACAAGCTGAAAGCGGCTGATTGCCTGTTCATTGATGATTCGGAGAAAAATGTGAAAGCCGCAGAAACTATAGGCATGCTTGGGCATCATTTTACCTCGCCTGAGAAGTTGCGGGCTGACTTAAAGACGAGGGGTTTGCTCTAGATTCGCATGGACTTTTCGACGCAGCACCACAATCGCTAAATTTTGTAAACAATATCAATCCGTTAAAACCCAACACCAGCGCTTGACACCTAAACGCTCTGTAACTATCAAGAGCGCGCTTTGAAGAGGGGGCTTTTGTAGGCTTTTTTCGCAATAGGGAGGCATGACAAATGGCACGTTCCGGCGATAAAAACCACCCAGAACCACAAGACTCAAAGCTTGGCGATATTTCGAGCCGCTTAGATGAACTTTCCAGCCGACTTGATGCTGAAAAGAAGGAACATCAAAAGGCAGATGCACCGTCAACGAACTATGGCAAAGCCCAAGATTATTCCAAGGGCTACCGATTGGTCAGTGAGTTTGTTGCTGGCATTTTGGTGGGTGCCGCAGTGGGTTATGGATTGGACCGGTTGTTCAACACGTTGCCACTGTTCATGATAATCTTTCTGATGGTCGGCTTTGGTGCTGGCATCTTGAATATGGCGCGCGCCGCCAACCGGGTTCCGCCCGCTGGTACAAGATTGAACACGCCGCCTGCGGCTGATGACGATGAAGATGAGGACGATAAATAGTGGCAACCGAAACTTTGGTAAACGATCCAATCCATCAGTTTAGACTTAATAATTTGTTCGACCTCTTCTCAGTGGGTGGACATCAAATCAGTTTCACCAATTCAGCACTGTTTATGGGCTTGATTGTTCTACTCATCACCGGCTTTCTTTTGTTGGCCGCCAGCAAAGCAGCTATGGTTCCAGACCGTCTGCAATCGATTGGCGAAATGTGGTATTCAATGATCCACAACATGGTGAACAACGTGCTGGGTGAAGAAGGCAAAGCCTTTTTTCCATTGGTGTTCTCGCTGTTTTCATTTGTGTTGATCGCCAACATGCTCGGCATGTTCCCTTATTTCTTCACGGTCACCAGCCACGTGATTGTTACTGCAGCGTTGGCACTGTTTGTTGTGGGCCTTGTCGTCGTTGTTGGTATTTATAAACACGGCCTTGGCTGGTTTAAGCTCTTTGTGCCCCACGGTGTGCCGATTGTTATTTTGCCGATCATCTCTGTCATAGAAATCATCTCATTTTTGTCGCGCCCAATATCCTTAGGCCTGCGTCTGTTCGGCAACATTCTGGCTGGACACATAGTTTTAAAAGTGTTTGCCGGTTTTGTGGTCAGCATGATTGCAGCAGGCGGCATTATTGCTGTGTCATCGGTTCTGTCGCTCGGCATGGCCGTAGCATTGACCGCACTTGAATTTCTCGTAGCCTTCTTGCAGGCCTTCGTTTTCGCCATTTTGACGTGCGTTTATTTGAACGACGCACTTCATCCAAGTCACTAGCCACTAACCCATCCAAACAAAACCTCGAGGAGAACTAAAATGGATCCAGTTTCAGCAAAATACATCGGCGCAGGCATTGCTTGTCTCGGCATGGGCGGCGCCGGCATCGGCGTGGGC
>JAYTSN010000361.1:0-23033 GCA_043745625.1 Aestuariivirga sp.
CACACAATTGTTATCGCTTCGTTAAATATGCCCGAAATAAGGCGCTACGCGACGACCGCGAAAGGCCACCTTTTCAAGCAGGGGACGGGGGCTCTCAAATTTAAACTTTCGTTTTGGGAGACAAAACATGATGAAGAAGACAATTAAATCCGGTTTGCTGGCAACCGCCGCTCTGGTAACTATTTCGACGTTAGCGCATGCCGACGCACTTGCAGACCTGAAAGCGGCGATTGTCGGGATCGACACTCGTCAAGCTGTTGGTCAAGCCTCTGTTGGTTTGCCAAGGGGATATTCGGTTAACCCGACAGCAGATGCCGCCGGCACAGATTTGGCAGTTGAAGAACCATTCGTTGATGTGAAAGTATCGGGCTATATCAAGACTGGTTTTATTTACAGCCAAGTCAAGACAAACGGTGATGATAAAGCTGATTTTGACGTCGAAGGTGGCGTGAATGTTAAAGGCTCCGTGCAGTCTGCACTTGGTGAAGTGGGCGCAACCATTCAAGCAAAGTGGGATGTTGCGGAAAGCACAACCAACGCAGCAACATTTGCTCTCAGAGACGATGGCCTTGTCGGCTTCTGGCAATTTGCTGATTCGATGAAGCTGGAAATGGGCCGGAGCAATGCCGGACGCCTTGAAAACGGCATTGATAAAAACACGCGTCGTATCTGGACCGTTGCCAATCGTCGCATAAGGTCGGAAAACGCCGGTAACGGTTTCTTCGATAGAGACGCTTTTAATGCATTCATGGGTCTGGCCTATTCCAGTGGCCCTATAACTTTGCAAGTTAGAGCTCACGACGCAACCCGCGGCATTGGCGCGGGACTCCTGGCCGATGATGATGCAATTGGCGTCAGCGCGAAAGCTGTCTATACTGGTGATGTCGTGGGCTTCGAGGCCTCCGGCGGCTATTGGGGCGAAGACGGTGCATCGGGTCTGCCACTTGCAAGCCAAACGGGCGTGAAATTTTTGGCCGGAGTAGGCACTGAACTCAACTTCATTGAAGGTGTTCCTCTGAGCTTTGCGGCCCAATACGGTGAACTTCATAACGGCACGCAGTCGGTCAAATTGTCCGGGTCGTTTGGCGTTACCATCACCGATACAATCGGCGCAGGTTTCGGCGGCGGCTGGACGCAAATCAGCAATACGCCTGCAGGCATGCCAAATACACCGAATAATACTTCCGGTAACCACGAAGAACTCGTGGCCGTCGCAGGCGTCTACTATTCACCAATGACGTATTTGACTCTCGGCCTGGAAGGCGATTGGGTTGATGACAGCAGGCCTGCAATCAGCGACGGCCTTACCGGTGCGTTCGTCGCAAGATACGCTTTCTAATCATATTGTTCATGACACCCTCGTTGCGAAGCCTGCTTTTTACAGGCTTCGCACAACTGTCAAAACAATATGTGAAACATATTTTTGTAACCCAATAAGGAAACCATTCGAATGAAACGCTTCTTGCTTGCTGCGTCACTTCTTGCCCTTGCAGCTTCTCCGTCTTTTGCCCGCGACCAGATCCGTATCGTAGGCTCATCCACCGTTTATCCTTTTGCAACAGTGGTTGCCGAGCATTTTGCCAAGTCAACCGGAATGAAGACACCAGTTGTGGAATCAACTGGCACAGGTGGCGGCGTAAAGCTGTTTTGTGCAGGTGTAGGCGAAGACACACCAGACTTTGTAAATGCATCGCGTAAAATGAAGAAAGCCGAATTTGAAATTTGCAAGCAAAACGGCGTTACTGATATTGTAGAATTCAAGGTCGGTTATGACGGCTTGACAATCTCCATGTCTGCAAGTGCCCCTGATGTAAATCTCACAAGAAAGCAGGTTTTCCTGGCACTTGCCAAACAGGTTCCAGACAAGGACGGCAAGCTGATCGACAACCCATATAAAATGTGGAACGAAATCGATCCATCACTTCCTGCCAAAAAAATTGAAGTGCTCGGCCCTCCGCCAACATCTGGCACACGCGATAGCTTTCACGAGCTTTATCTCAAAAAGGGCACAGAAGAATTTCCAAGCCTTGTTGAGCTCGCAGCAAAGGACGTGACTGCTTTTGACGCCGTTTGGAAGACAATGCGCACCGACGGCGCCTATGTTGAAGCCGGCGAAAATGACAACTTGATCATTCAGAAGATTGAAGCAAATCCGGATGCCTTTGGTGTTTTCGGTTATTCTTTCCTTGAAGAAAACAAGAGAAAGTTGAAAGCCGCTTCAATCGAAGGCGATCAACCAACCAACGAATCAATCCTTCTCGGCAACTACAAGGGTTCGCGCCTTCTGTATTTCTACATGAAGAAGGATCATCTCGGCCTCGTTCCAGGCATGATTGAGTACGTAACGGAATTTACTTCAAAAGCTGCCATTGGCGAGGACGGTTATCTTCTCGATAAAGGTCTCGTTGGACTGAAGACATGCGATGCCGAATGGACTGCGGCAACAATTGATTCTTTGCCACTCGTGAATATCGATTTTCTGAAATAAGCAGGTCTTAGACCTGCGAAGTTACGGCGGCGGCCACGGGTGTCGCCGTAATTTATTTTGCTCCCGCTATCCGCCCTTGCCGCCCACCTTTGCGGCGCTTGCGTAAAGTGAGTGATGCCATCCGCTCTGGCAAAGTGTCGATGATCTGGTGGCGCACCACTGGTGTCATCCCGATCCAGCTTGCAATCTCATCTCGCGTGCGGCCGCATCCGATGCAGAATTGGGTTTCGGGGTCGACCACGCAGACCTTGACGCAAGGTGTTTCAATTTCTGGAAAGCGAAAATCATCCATGGTTGTAAATTTAAGGCATTGTCCAATTTGAAAAGCAGAATGAGCGCCGCCTTATGGCCAGCAAACGTCAGTTCTTCAAAGTCAAAATGCCATTTTCGGATTTGAAACTGGAAAGTTTCGATAAAAAGCTCATGCCCAGCAATGTGCCATTCAAAGCACCTTGGGGCAGAACCAACGCATCAACATCGTCAACGCGAACTGTATCAATTTCAACGCGGTCAAGTTTTACACGTGCAGCTTTGACCGAGCCATTGGCTGTTGAAACGGGAACCGTGAAATCCAACGTGTTGGGGCGAAGGCCTGCATTCTGCGCATCTTCATAGCTAAGTGCTACGACGCTGGCACCTGTGTCGACCATCACATCAATGTCCGCTTTATTGATCGTGGCGCGTGCTGAATAATGGCCCATTGAACCAGCCTTAAGCTCGGTTAGCGCCATTAACATGTAATGCGGTTGGGTGGGTGCATTCTCGGTGAAGCCGGGAAGACCAGCACTGCTGGTAAACAACAATGACAAAAGCAAACTCGGCAACGGACCAGCAAGACGCATGACAAACTCCACTCAGATGAGCGAAGTCTAGGAGCAAGGAGCATCAAGAATGGTTGACGAATTATTTAAACTTAAAACCAAGGTTAACCAATCCTTGCGGCTATCGCCACGAGCATGCCGAGTTCGGCGACCACTTGCACGGCGCCACAAATATCGCCCGTTTGTCCGCCGATTGAACGTATCGCCGTCCGCCTTACCACTGCGGTGAGTAAGCTGGCTGCGGCCAAAGCCAAGATGCCTGCATCAGCGAAGACAAATGCGCCCGCATAAAGCGTGAAAATTCCAGAGGTTAAAATAGCAATGAGTGCGCTATTACGACTGGGCCGGCCGGCAGAAGCTGAAAGACCGTCACTGCGCGCTGACTTTGTTGCCCACATCATGTCGACCACCATGGCCCGTGAAAACGCACCGCTTGCTGCCAAAAGCATGATAACGATATAGCCCGGCAATACTAACAGCGTCATATATGCAGAAATCCGCAGCAACAACGCAAGCATCAAAGCTGAAGCGCCATACGTGCCGATTCGGCTGTCTTTCATGATCAACAGCCGCCGCTCTTGATCACGCCCGCCAAATAGCCCGTCGGCAGTATCAGCCAAACCGTCTTCATGCAGTGCACCTGTTAAAACCAGGCCAAACCCGCATGCTAAAATAGCCGTCATCATGGCCGGGAAATGCAGCCAATTGAGCCCCACCAACAGAAAGCCATTCACTGCGCCAATAATGGCACCTGCGACGCCAAAAAATCGCATGGACCGCGCCAAGCTGGGCGGATCAATCGTATTTATAAACGGCACCGGAATCCGCGTTAAGAAACGCAAGCTGACCAATATTTCAGCAAAGGGCCGAAATCCGCGTCGGTTTTCGGGGCTATTGGATAAAGTGTCGCTCATGACGAACAATCAATGTGACTTGGCATTATGCAGTGATAGAGACGCAAATTCGAAAACTTGCAAGCGGTTCAACGCGCAGGCCAATCGACACCTGTGTCATAAATCTTTACAGAGCTGCCAATCTAAGGAAACAAGATTACATGACGACTGGCCTGCCGTTTGAGGATATCCGTGCTTTGATCAAGAACATGCCGCAAGCAGACGTGGAATCTGCTGGACTGGCAAAAATCCATGAAGCGCAATTGACGAAGCCGCCGGGCGCATTAGGCCAGCTTGAAAATATTTCAGAATGGATCAGCACATGGCAAGGCCGCCACCCGCCGCGCGTTGAACGAACGGTGGTTGCCGTTTTTGCAGGCAATCACGGTGTGGTGGCGCAAGGTGTGGCCGCTTATCCGCAAGCCGTTACAGCCCAGATGGTTGCTAATTTTCAAAATGGCGGAGCTGCTGTTAATCAGATTTGCAAGACGTTTGATTTGGGTCTCAAAGTTTTTGAATTGGCATTAGAGCAACCCACCGCTGACATTACGCAAGATGCAGCCTTAAGCGAGAAAGATTGTGCCGCAACTTTTGCATATGGAATGGAAGCCATTGCTGGCGGGTGCGATTTGCTTTGCATCGGCGAAATGGGAATTGGCAATACAACAATTGCAGCAGCTCTAGCGCACGCCTTGTTTGGCGGCACCCCAGAAGAATGGGTTGGGCCTGGAACGGGGGTTGATGCTGAAGGCGTGAAGCGTAAAGCGGGTGCAATTGCCCGCGCAGTCGAATTGCACAAAGCTCATTTGGGCGATCCACTGGAAGTGCTGCGGCGCTTGGGCGGGCGTGAATTAGCGGCTATGGCTGGTGCTATTTTAGCGGCGCGTATGGAACGTGTGCCGGTCTTGATTGATGGTTATGTGGCAACGGCGGCTGCGGCGGTATTGTTTAAGTTAAATGCCCATGCGTTAGATCATTGCATCGCCGCACATTGTTCTGCCGAACCAGCACACCGCAAATTGCTGGCAAAAATTGGTAAGGTGCCATTGCTCGATCTCGGCATGCGCCTTGGCGAAGCATCAGGTGCGGCCTTGGCGGCAGGTATCGTGAAAGCGGCCGTCAATTGCCATAACGACATGGCAACATTCGCCAGCGCTGGTGTTGCCAATAAAGAGTGATCAGGCTGTGAGTGAGATAAGCTGACGGTGCGAATCTGATTGGATTCCAGGCCCAGCCATTATCTCTCCGCGTGGCCCTGAAAGAATGCGTTTTACCGGAAATGTACAGATGACTTCAGTGCCGCGACCGAGTTCGCTTTTGATTTCGATGGTTCCGCCGTGAAGCTCCATAATGCCTTTGACGATCGAAAGGCCAAGGCCTGCACCGTCAATGGCTTTTTTGGTGGCCAGACTTCCGCGCGAGAAAGCCGCGATGGACTGCGCAATTTCATCAGCGGGAATACCAGGCCCATTGTCCTTGATGCGAAACTCAACTGTGCCATGCAACGTGGGTTGTGCAAACATCGTAACCAAACCGCCATTGGGCGTAAATTTAATGCCGTTGTTTAAAAGATTAATCGCCACTTGGTTAACCGCGCGAATATCACACAAAATCTTGGGCGTTCCAGGCTGCACATCAAACGAAACAGTGATGCCTTTTTCAGCAGCAGCAATGGCTGTCAAATGGGCGGCATTGTCCATTGCATCCAATAATGAAAATGGTTCTTCGCGCACATCGCGCCTGCCAGCTTCGATACGCGAAATGTCTAGAATATCGTTGATCAATCCAAGCAAATACTGTCCGGAGTTATGAATGTCACCAGCGTAATCTTTATAAGTAGCATTTTCCAACGGGCCAAACAGCTCGCGTTCCAAGATTTCAGAAAACCCTAAAATGGCGTTGAGCGGTGTGCGCAACTCGTGACTCATATTGGCGAGAAAAGACGACTTTGCACGATTTGCAGTCTCCGCTTTTTTTCTCTCGACATGGGCCTTATCACGCTCTTGTTGAAGCTCAGCAATCAAAATGTCTTTCTGATTTCGGTAAACAATCATATCCCTGGCAGTGCTTTGCAACTGGCGCGCGATGAACAAAAAAAATGCCTCAAGTGTAATGATTAGTCCAGCCATTGCCAGATAGATGGGGCCAGCTTCAATTGTGCAGCGATAAGCTACACCGATTGTCATAATGCATGTGCCAGAAACCAAGACCGGCATAAAATTGTTCACCAGCAAAAACCGCGCGGCGCTAACGACCATAATGGTTGCGATAATAAATTCGCCCTGCAACGTATTCACTTGCGGCCAGAAAATAAACAAGGGCATTGCCCAACACGCGCCAAGCAACAGTTCGGACGCTGAAATCATTCCGATCCAATCGCGTTGTTCTTGGACATTGCGAGGTCGCTGGAAATAGAGATGGCACAAATAGAGTTGGATGGCATTGCAACCGAGTACTGCAAGCAACCAAGAAAGAGCTGTGGCAATGGGAACCCAAGTCATGGCTGTGACGCCAAACAACACTGCAAGCATGGGCATGGCCGGGGCTAGCTGCAACTGATTGCGTAGAAACATTTCCAGCAAATCGCGTTGCCAAGGAATTGAATTTTCCTGCGGCAGAGAATCTTCGAATTGCGAAGCATTGTCTATTTTTGGACTAACGGCGCTATTTTCCAGATGAAAATTTTGACGTAGTTGTGCGTTTTCGATAGCCGCATCCACCAACATGATCGAATGTCCTTGTTCCACTCAAGACCCACAATTTATAAGAAAAGCCCTAATGTCCGGTGAGAAGAGAAGGTAAAGATTGACTCAATTGTTTTGAGATCACTGGTATGCTTAAGCGAAAGTAACTATAGATCGACCTGAACTTTGACGGAACCGTCAAAGTTCAGAAATGTTGATCGACGATAAAAATTTAGGGCACTTTTGACTTTTCCAAGAAATGTCAAAACGCTCTAGCACTTCAAGAAATTGATAATTTGGAAACCATAATGCCTGACGTAACAAAAGAACAAGTTCTTGCTGAATTGAAGCGAATAGCTGCCCCTGATGGTCGCGGAAATATTGTGGGTGCAGGATTGGTCTCGGAAATCGCTATTCAAAATGGGCAAGTGATGTTCGCGCTGAACGCTGACCCTCAACATATGAAGAGCATGGAACAGCTTCAGGCCTTTGTGCAATCTGCTGTAAGCAAAATTCCCGGTGTTACAAAAGCCATCGTAGCATTAACAGCTGAGCGCGCACCAACACGTGAGGCTGGCCCAAAAGTCAGTTCCGCACAAAATCTGCGCAATGGCATTCCTGGGGTGAAACATTTAATCGCCGTTGCCTCAGGTAAGGGTGGTGTGGGTAAATCCACCACGGCCATCAACTTGGCTTTAGCGCTTAAATCACTCGGCTTGAAAGTGGCCGTACTTGACGCCGATGTTTACGGGCCATCAATGCCCAAACTATTTGGAATTAAAGGCAGGCCGGAAGCCAGCGATGCAGAAGGCAAACGCATGAAACCTATGCAGCGCTTTGGCGTTGAAGTGGCCTCAATTGGTTTCTTGGTTGATGAAGACACGGCCATGATCTGGCGCGGACCAATGGTGATGTCGGCACTCACGCAATTGTTGCGCGAAGTTTCCTGGTCTGAAACCGATGTGATGGTGATCGACATGCCTCCTGGCACCGGCGACAGCCAGTTGACCATTGCCCAACAAACGCCGCTATCAGGCGCAGTTATTGTTTCGACACCGCAGGATTTAGCTTTGCTGGACGCACGCAAGGGCATCAACATGTTCAATAAGGTGAGTGTGCCGCTGCTCGGCATCATCGAAAATATGAGTTATTTTATCTGCGATGGCTGCGGCAAGCGTCATGAGATTTTCTCGCATGGTGGTGCGAGGGCCGAAGCGCAGAGGCTGGGCGTTCCATTTTTAGGTGAAATTCCATTGGATTTAGAGCTGCGCGCGAGATCAGATTCCGGTGAGCCCATTGTGGTAAGCCAACCGGATTCGCCCCATACAGCCACCTATATTGCTATCGCCAAGCAAATATGGGCAAGTCTGGAAGGAGGGGCAGGCCTGAAACCAGCCCCAAAAATCATATTCGAAGCTTGAAATCGCTCGGTTTATGCTTCACAAAATGTTAACGACAGATAGGCTTCAATCAGAAATTGATTGTTTATTTTAATGATTCGACGCGAAGGGGAAATAGAATGTCCAAACTGATGTGGGTTCTTGGCATAGTGTTGGCGGCAGTTGGTGTCGCTTTGGGTCTGATGACAACTTATTCCCCCGGGAAAATGCAGGCTTATGGTCTTTTGCCTGATACGGCTGCCATCCTATTTGTGGGCGGTATTTTGAGCATAGGCTTAGGCGGTGTGATCAATGCATTGCGCGGCAACTTCATGACAGTACCTGAAGCGAAAACGACGATAGCAGTTGTGCCAGACCATGCGAAATTCGAAGAAGAAACCACTCCCGTTAAATTGCCTGTTGGATTTGGGCGCAAAGCTGCCGAAGCAACTGCTGCAGTAAGTGCGGCTGCAGCCGCTGGTGGGGCGATGTTGTCCAACACAAGTTCAAGTGTCGCACAGACCATCAGTCCTAGTGTGAGTGAAACTATAGCTGCTCTCGATGAAGCCAAGGCAGATATCAAGAAGGCCTTGGGTGGCATGGATGACATTACGGGAACTCATGATCATCGCCCTGTAACGCCAACACCTGTTGCGGCGATAGTGGCCGCTGCGCCCGCTGCGGCAGAAATTGAAGAGCCTGAAACAGATCCTGAACTTTATGTTGTGGAAGAAAAAATCATTCGCGGAAGGCCAGCGCGGATATTGTCGGATGAAACAGTGGAAGCTGAAACCGATGAAGGCTGGATGCGTTTTGAAAATCTTGAACACTTGAACGAGTACATCGATTCAACCGAGGAACCTGACGTTTAAAGCGTTTTGGCTTTTCGTGGCATTAAATCATAAGGGTGTTTCCAACCGGGAACACCCTTTATTCGATCCAGCCAATTCATAACCTTCGGATAATCCGAAAGTGAAAACGGCAATTCATCACCATAAAAAAGATAACCACAGAGCGATAAGTCAGCAGTGGTCATGCGCTTGCCGATCAGAAAATCTTGTGTGCCCAGATGCGCATTCACAGTTTTCAAACTGTTGAGCGTGCGCCCAAGCAAAAACTCGGTGACGGGTGTTTTGCCTGTTTTGGCTAATGAAATCATATAGCGCAGCGTTGCGATGTAGGCTGTAAACTTGTGATTATCAAACAGCGTCCAGCGCAATATCTCGCGCCGCTCGTCTTCGCTCTTAGGGCCAAACTTACGGGTTTGCTCGGCCAGATAGTCAAGGATGACACCAGATTGCGATAGTTTTTTTTCGCCGTGAATCAATACAGGAACTTCGCCCATTGCGTTTACATTCGCGCGAAACTCAGGCGTGCGTGTCTCACCATTAAAGAAATCGACAAAGATCGGTTTCCATTTCTGCCCTGTGAACTCCAACATCAGTGCGGCCTTATAGGCGTTTCCAGATTCACCAAAACAAAAGAGTTGATAGTCGCTCATCACCGCACGTCCAAAACACTCGTTCTTGCATTACGCACAACATCTGACGCAATTGAGCCTTTGATAAGGCGTTGCAGCCGACTTCGGCCTTCATCTGATACAACGATAACATTATAGGTCGAACCAGCTTCCACGATTTCTTCCGAGGTGATTCCAATTCCGATTTTGGTTTCAGCAACTGAAATCTTCATGGCCTTAAGCAGTGCCTTGGCGTTTGCCACGGCTTCTTCAGCCGCAGGGCGCGCAGCTTCGTCCTTGGCAACGGTGTAAAGTGTGATTGGTTCTTTCATGATATGTGCAAGCACCGCAGCACGCCTTACCGCTTGCATCGAACGCGATGTGCCGTCAGTGCAAATGAAAAACCCCTTGCGCTCGCGTGATGGTCTTGCCACCAGAACCGAGCACGGGGCCATGGTCGTCACTGTCTGTACGATGCCCGCATCAAAGAAAGATTTAAACTCGCTACGCCACCGCGAAGGCTCACCCAAGATCATTAAATTATAGGGCCCAAGCTCATATTGATCGAGAATGCCCACCGCCACATCAGGCGCGGTCTTTAATTTCAAAACAACACTGCGCCCTTTGGGGCTGCGATATTCTGCTTTATTGTCACCAGCCGGGTCGCCCCATGCGTCTTGATGTTCGATTTCGCGGGGCCAGCTTTCAACATCCACCCCAGCCTCTTTCAAGACTTCAAGCGCGCGCTTTAGATATGAAACGCCAGGCAATTCAAAACCTGCATCCATCATATTCTGCCGCGCCAGCCGCACTTGTAAACCGCCTGAATGAAGCCCCTGATCAATCGGACGCACGTAAAGAACGATGATGTCACTATCATCAGTGGCTGCCAACGCAGCAGCAGCGCGCACCGTTATGAATGATTCATCGCTGCCATCAATGCAAGCCAAAATCCGAAACCGATTGCGCCGTTGCATGCGCAGATGAGACAAAGTTTTTTGAACCGCCGCTTCTTGTCGGTCTGAAAGTTGAGTGCGTTTGAACAGGTTTAAAACCATAACTTTCCGTTCATTCAGTGAGGCAGAAGTGGCCAATAGAAGGTTGCAGTCAAAAGCAAAACGACGATGGAAATAAACATCATGCGAATGCCGATCTTAAAGAAATCTGATCCTTTGAGATAGCCCGATGCATAAATAATCGTGAAGGCTGGTTGTGCCGCTGGTGTGAGGTAGCCAAAGGCCGATGAGATCGCGGTTAAGAAACCTGCACGCAATGGATCTTCGCCAGCTGCAACGGCTGTCTTCAAAACGATAGGAGTCAAAACGGCAACGGCTGCACCTGCTGTCATGGTATTAGAAACGCCAATGGTCAAAAACGAGATGGCTACATTGAAGCCAAAGTCACTGCCAGCACCGATGGCCGCCATGCCTTGGATAACACTTCCCGCCACCCATTCAGCAGCGCCAGTGGCTTTCATTTCCACGCCTAAAGATATCGCTGCCGCATAAAGCAAAACCACGCCCCAGTTTACGCCAGCATTAATATCTTCCCAGCGCACCAATCCAAAAATCAAAAACGCCGCCGTACCTGCAATTGCAATAACGCCCAAACCCAACTGCGCAGAAAACAGAACCCAGCAGATGATTGTGACCAAGAATATCAGGATAGTAATCCATTCAGATCCGCGCATCGGCCCCTGCATTGCAACTTGAGTGCGCAAGCGGCTGATGGCGCGCGACATATCGATTATTTCGGGCTTGAAAGTGAAAATCAAAAGCAAGCCAACAATAGGCAGGCGCGCAATGAACATCGGAAACGCATAAATTGCCCAATGTACATAATCCATCAGATAACGATTAGTGGCTGGATCAGCCGGATTATAGAAGAAATCTTTCCAATAACTGATCATAATCGCATTGCGCGCGCCGCCCGAAGGCGTGGCAACACCGGCAATCGAACAGCCATATGAGATCGAAAATAAAATTACGGCCGCGAGATTATGAACTTTCTTTGGGTCATTCGATGTCAGCGTAATCAGCGTGACACCGACAGGCAACATCATCGCGGCTACAGTGTGTTCACCAATAAATGCCGCCAGCACCCCGCACACAGTTGTGATGCCAAAGCTGATCCAATAAACGTTTGTGCCTGTCATGCGCACGATCCACCATGCGATGCGTTTATCTAACCGTTGCTTCACCACGGCCACTGCCAGCATGAGTGAGCCCATGATGAAGAGAACAGAATCCGTCATCAAACTCTGCGCCACTTTTGTGGGATCGACACCGAGTAAAATCACTTCGCCGACAATGATCAGAAGCGGCACAGTAGGCAAGGGCACCGCCTCGCTGATAAACAACATGGTGGCCATGACTGACATTGCCAGAACGATGAGGCCATCGTGCGTGAGGCCTGTTGGCAAAGGCAATGCCATCATCGAAAATCCAACCATCATCGTAATGATGAACCAACGCCGTTTCCAGAGCAGCGAAAGATCGACATTGGATACTATCAGCCTATAGCGTTGGTATCCCTTTCGCCTAAACCGACGGAGCTTTGAGGAAGGTGCATGCGCAAGCAAACTGTCACGCGCTAAAATAAAGCCGTGGGCCGCTGCAGGTGCTGGCGTTTCTATTGTCATATCAAGCCGTTTTGGCGTTTCGCCCAGAGCTGGGCTAGACTGTTAAGAACACTGATGGATTCGTTTAAATCATGCAAGAACTTCAACCCGTCCTGAACCTGATTGACGCTGATTTCAAGCGCAGTTGCGACACTTTGTTTGAGCTTTTGCGCTTTGCCAGCGTGGGCACCGACAACGCCTATAAAGATGAATGCAGCAAAGCTGCAAGCTGGCTGGAAACTTATCTCCAAGGTCTTGGGCTCAAAACCAGTCAGCACAAAACCACGGGCCATCCTGTTGTTATTGGTAAATCCAAAAAATCTGCGGGAAAGCCGCATATTTTGTTTTATGGCCATTATGATGTTCAGCCTGCAGAACCTTTCGATTTGTGGACAAGCCCGCCTTTTGAGCCAGTACAGCGCAAGGGCGAGCGTGGACAAGATGCGTTCTTCGCCCGCGGTGCCGCCGACGATAAGGGCCAACTCTTAACGTTTCTGGAAGCCAGCAAAGCGTGGATCAAAGCCAACGGGGAATTGCCTTTCAACCTCACAGTTTTGCTTGAGGGCGATGAGGAGGGCGACACCAGCCACCTTGATCGTTTTCTGGCAAAAAACCCGCAGCTCTTTACAGCAGATATTGTCTTTATCTGTGATACCGGAATGTGGGACAATAAAACCCCGGCCATCACCACATCGCTGCGCGGCTGCATTGCCGAGGAAATTGAAATTCAAGGGCCGCGCATTGATTTGCATTCGGGATATTTTGGTGGGCCAGCGGTAAATCCGATAAAAGTGTTGGCCAAAATGCTGGCCAGCTTGCACGATAAAAATGGCCGTATCACCATTCCCGGATTTTACGATGGCGTGAAACCCGTTTCAGCAGCACGTAAAAAACAGTGGCAGAAGCTGAAATTCAACAAGGTTGAGTTTATGGGCGCAGTCGGGTTGAAACATCCATCGGGTGAAACGGGCTACACGTTGCTCGAGCAACTTTGGGCGAGGCCAACTGCTGAGGTAAATGGCATTTACGGTGGTTATCGCGGGGCTGGTGCCAAAACGGTTTTGCCTGCAACCGCTACGGCCAAGCTCACCTTTCGTTTGGTTGAAGGTCAAAAACCGAAAAAGATTCATGCCGCGTTCCGAAAATATATGAAGGCGCAATTGCCCCCTAACTGCAAAATTAAATTCACCGATCAAGGCGGGGATAGCAGTGGCATCAGCGTTTCAGAAAACAGCCATTGGGTTAGAGCCGCCAATCATGCCCTTGAAGCTGAATGGGGCAAACCTGCTGTCTTGATGGGGTGTGGCGCTTCAATTCCAGTGGTGCAAAGTTTCCGCGATCATTTAGGCCTTGATTGCCTGATGGTCGGATTTGGCCTTGACGATGATGCGGCCCACAGCCCCAATGAAAAATATGATGTTGAATGTTATCACAAAGGCATGCGCAGCTGGGCGCGCCTGATTAACGAAATTGCCAATGGAGATCATAAATGAGCGTTGATAAAGTTTTGGCCACCGCTGAACAAAGCTTCAGAGCCAGCATGGATAGACTGTTCACATTGCTGCGCATCCCATCAATCTCCACTGATCCGGCTTACAAACAAGACTGCATCAAGGCTGCCGAAGTGTTGGTGGCAGAGTTAAAAGCCATTGGTTTTGACGCCGCCGCCCGACCAACAGGGGGCCATCCGATGATCGTGGCGCACTACAAATCAAAAACAGCCAAAGCAAAAACTCCGCATGTTTTATTTTATGGCCATTATGACGTGCAACCCGTTGACCCCGTCGAACTTTGGCACACCAAGCCCTTCGAGCCCACATTGAGGAAAGACAAAGACGGTGTAGAGCGCATTTATGGGCGTGGCACAGCGGACGATAAAGGCCAGCTGATGACCTTTGTGGAAGCCGCTCGTGCGTGGATCGCCACCACAGGATCAATGCCGATCAACGCCACATTCTTGATTGAAGGCGAAGAAGAATCTGGCTCACCATCATTGATCCCATTCCTCAAAGCCAACAAAGCCGAACTCTCCTGCGATGTGGCATTCGTGTGCGATACCAACATGTGGGATGAAAAAACGCCCGCCATCACCACAAGGCTGCGCGGTCTGGTGCATGAAGAAATCACCATAACATCGCCATCAATTGATTTGCATTCTGGCATGTATGGCGGTGCGGCCATGAACCCGATCAGAGCGCTGTCGAAATTGATTGCGGCCCTGCACGATAAAAATGGCCGCGTGACCATCCCCGGATTCTACACTGGCGTTGCTGAACTTCCCAAGGCCGTGAAGAAGCAATGGGCTTCGCTCAAATTTTCAGAAAAGAAGTTTTTGGGTTCAGTTGGTTTGAAATTTGCAGCTGGCGAAAACGGGCGCAGCGTGATTGAACTCATCTGGTCCAGGCCCACTGCTGAGGTGAATGGCATCTGGGGTGGCTACACTGGGGCAGGGGGCAAAACCGTGATCCCATCCAAAGCCCACGCCAAACTGACCTTCCGCTTGGTCGGCAAACAAAATCCAAAATCAATTCTGGCCGCGTTCCAACGCTTCGCCAAAAAACAAATGCCCAAAGATGCCGTCATCACTTTCTCTGGCCATGGCGGTGGCAGCCCTGCATCAGAAATTTCTGAGAACAACAAATTCATCCAAAAATCATCTGCGGCGCTCAAAGCCGAGTTTAAAAAAGAAGCCGTGCTCATGGGCTCCGGCGGATCAATCCCCATCGTGCGCAGCTTCAAAGATATTCTTGGAATGGACTCGGTTTTGGTAGGCTTCGGACTGAACGATGATGCCATCCACAGCCCCAATGAAAAATATAATGTAAGCAGCTTCCAGCGCGGCATCAGAAGCTGGGTGCGCATTATGGGAGCATTAGGTGAGTGACCTCGAAGGGCAATTACGACTCTATTTCAATGCGTTGAATGCGTTTGATCTTAAAGCGGTTGAAGGGATGTTTGCCGAGGATGCAGTGTATGTTTCATCGGGGTTCGGCGAACCAATTAAAACCCGCGCGAAAATCATAGAAGCGTTTTGCGATTATTTTGCTGAGTATGAAAATCAAGTTTCGGTAGACACTAACATAAAGTCAATCGCGCCAAAGACTTTCATCTCAGAGTGGCGGTTAACCGCTATAAGAAGCAAAACTGGAAATATTTTAGAACGCGAGGGGACGCAAGTTACAACATTCAATCAAGGAGGATTGATCGTGCATATTGAAGTGCGCGACCAATCTTAATCAACCAATCTTAAATTCCAGCACATGTTCCGGCGGAACCATGCCCGCCACTAAACGTGGATCATCGATTGGCTTTAACATGGTGGTCACCATCGGAATAACGCCGGCCCAAATCGGCAAACCATAATCTTCCTCGTCATCGCCCGGCGGGCCATTGCGAACTTTGGCTGAAACTTCAATGAGCTCGAGACCCAAAATCGTCGTGGCCTTCAATTCTTTCCCTTGCATCTTTCGCAACATATCCCAGCGGCCGGGAAATAATTGATCGACAAAAGTTTTCAGCTTCTGTTCTTTCTCTTCAACATCAATCACTTTATGTGCAGTACCAAACGCCATGACCGAACGATAATTGCAGGAATGATTAAAAGCCGAACGTGCCATAACCATGCCGTCAAACAAAGTTACATTCACGCAAACCTGGGTTTCCTCGCACGCTTCCAACATGCGGCTGGCGGCGGAACCATGCCAATAAATATGATTGCCTTCGCGCCATTGCAAAGTGGGCGTTACATATGGCGAGCCGTTAAAAACATAGCCCACGGTGCACATGGGCTGAGCATCAAGAATAGGATGGATCGTGGCCTCGTCATAATGTGCACGCTTGTTCATGCGTTTAACGCGGGAGCGTTCGCTCGGTGTATTGATCATGATAATCCTCTTCTGCCGTTGTAATGCCGTGAAATCTGAGACGATAAAAGGGCCACCCTTAACGTAAAATAAGCAAGCTGGCCGCATATGTATCAATTGTCACGCTCCCTTGTGGAATAGAGCGGATCATGAAAAACTCACGGTTATGAAGAGAATTATTTTTTGCTGCGTCATCACTGTGGGTGCGCTTCTTGGGCGTCAAGCAAGTGCCCAAGACATCTTGATCATGAATCCCATCGCTGCCTCATCGCTCACGTCAGCGAGCAAAACGGGCGCGGTTTATTTGTCCATCATGAACATGGGTAAAGACAGCGATCAACTGATTGGCATATCCACGCCAGCAGCGGAAAGCGCCATGCTGCATAAATCGAAAGACGAGAATGGCGTGATGAAAATGGAAATGTTGGATCAATTGGAAATTCCTGCTGGCACAACCATCGACATTTTGCCGGGCCATATGCACATCATGTTGATGGGTCTGAAGTCGCAATTGAAAATTGGCGATCATGTGCCAGTTGAGTTGGCATTCAAGACATCTGGTAAAATTTCGGTTGATGCGGTTGTTCGAAAAATTGACGACATGGCAAATATGAAACATACGAACTAAGAACGAACCGTTGCCAATGCCGCGTTCTCCGCGCGAATGCGCCATGCAAGAATGCAAATATTGATCAGCCCACTGATGATTGAGAACCATATCAATCCGAAAGCCAGCGGCAAAACAAAAATTTCGGCTACAACAACAGCATAATTCGGGTGGTTCAGAAATCGAAATGGCCCCCGTGCCACCAGTATTTCGCCGGGCACGCGGATGATCCGTGTTGTCCAACGTGCGCCGAGTGTCGCAATCACCCAGACGCGCAATGCTTGCAAAACGGCAAACACGCCGATCAAATACCAATTCACTGATTGAGCTGGTGCCAACCACCACAGCCCAAGAATCCAAGCCGTATGAAATGCAACAATGATTGGATAATGCGCTGCACCAATCTCATAGCCACCAGATGCCAAAAGCTTGGCCGTGTTGCGCTTGGCTAAAACCAACTCACCCAAACGCTGCAATGTGACGAAAGCAAGTATTACAACGGCGGAGTTCATTCATGCACCATTGTCATGAAACTGGCCGTAAAACCGGGGCCAAGCGCGCCTAAAAACCGCCGTCCTGAGGGTTTCTTCTTCAGTGCTTCTTTCAGAACGAACAACACCGTAGGCGCAGACATATTGCCAAATTTTTTGAGGATGGCTCGTTCAATTGCAAGTTTGCCTGTTTCCAATCCAAAGGCAGGCTCTAGTGCCGCAATCACTTTTGCGCCGCCGGGATGAAAACTGAAATGATCCATATCATTCACAGTCAAGTCATGCCGCGCCAAAAACGCGTCCGCCGCTGGCCGCAAGTCCTTCGAAGTTAAATCCGGAATATCGCGAGAGAAGATCGCTCCAAATCCTTCAGGGTCAACACGCCAGCCCATCACATCAATTGTGCCAGGCCACGTGTGTTCGCCCGCAAATTCTATGGCACCATGTGAATTGCCACTGTCAGCGCGCAACACAGCAGCCGCAGCGCCATCAGCAAAAATTGCCGTCGCCACAATGTTGGCTTTGGTCATCTCATCCAAGCGAAATGCAAGTGTGCAAATTTCAATGACAACAATCAAAATATTCTTGCCCGGTTGCGCTGCGGCCAAACGCGCAGCAAGTGAAAGCCCTGACATGCCACCAGCACAGCCCAAACCAAACACAGGCACGCGCTGCACATCGGCTCTGAACCCCATCTCCACCAGCATATGTGCTTCAATTGAGGGTGTGGCGATACCAGTGGATGAAACGGTGACGATGGCATCAATCTCATCAGCTTTTAAATTTGCATCTTCAAGGGCTTCAACCGCAGCCTGTTTGAAAAGCGCTTTAGCCCCTTCCATAAATTTCGCAGTGCGTTCGGGCCAGCCACGCGGCTCTAAAAACCATTCCATAGGGCAGACTGAATGGCGCGTTTCAATCTCGCTGTGCATATAGATTGGCAGCAACCTGCTCAGCGCATTGCCCATGCTGCTGAAAGTTTTGGCAGCTTGTTCGGCGATGGCGCGTGTTTCAAAAACATGCGAAGGGACAGCTGTGGCGAGGCTTAGCAGTTTAGCTTTCATGTGAATTCCAAATACCCGATGTTACTTAAACGCTTCAGTAGCGCGGATTATTCAACCACCAGTCACACTCATGTGACGTGACAAAGCAGGTTTATTGTGATTGCGATCAATAATGAAATCATGGCCTTTAGGTTTACGCGAAATCGCTTCGATAATGGCTTGGTTCAACAGCGCGTCACTTTCAGAAGCGCGAAGGGGTTTGCGCAAATCCGCTGCATCTTCTTGGCCTAAGCACATAAACAATGTGCCCGTGCAAGTCAGGCGCACGCGGTTGCAGCTTTCGCAGAAATTATGCGTGAGCGGCGTGATAAAGCCAATCCGTCCGCCGGTTTCCTTCACGCGAACATAACGCGCAGGGCCACCAGTTTTATAAGGAATATCCTCAAGTGTAAACTGATCCATCAATTGAGCGCGCACAACAGAGAGCGGCAAATATTGATCCGTGCGATCCCCATCAATATCACCAAGTGGCATCGTCTCAATCAATGTCAGATCAGTTTTCTGTTCATGGCACCAACGCACCATGGAAGGAATTTCGTGTTCATTCACGCTTTTCAAAGCCACTGCATTGACCTTCACATGAATGCCAGCATCTTGTGCGGCTTTGATGCCATCAAGCACTTTTGGCAATTCGCCCCAGCGCGTGATTTCGCGGAACTTCACGGGGTCTAATGTATCAACAGAAACATTAATCCGCTTCACGCCGTGCTGTGCCAATTCCTTGGCATATTTTGCAAGTTGGCTGCCATTGGTAGTGAGCGTCAGTTCTTCGAGTGCACCAGATTTCAAATGCCGCGAAAGGCTCTCGACCAAAGTCACGATGCCTTTGCGCACCAACGGCTCTCCACCTGTGAGCCGCAATTTCCGAACACCTTGCGCAATGAACGCTGAGCAAACCCGGTCAAGTTCCTCCAACGTCAACAAATCCTGCCGTGGCAAAAATGTCATGTTTTCGGCCATGCAATAAACACAGCGGAAATCACAACGATCGGTCACCGAAACGCGAAGGTATGAAACATGACGGCCAAATGGATCGATCAGGGAAGCGCTCATGCCCTATATCTGGCCCGATATAGCGCTCCCGTCAAGGGATGGCTTGCCTGAAATTCAGGTTTACCATACGCTTTGCAGATGAGGTATTCTCGTCGTTCATTGCTGTCGATTTTGGGTGTCGCTTGTTTGCCGCGGACTCTGTTTGCAAAGACGGACGTCGATCTCGCTTTGGTGCTGGCCATTGATTGTTCTTACAGTGTTGACCCCACCGAATATCAACTGCAAATGCGCGGCACAGGGCAAGCCTTTCTTGATCCACAAGTTTTGGAAGCGGTGACGCGAGGTCCGCGCAAAAAGATCGCCATTTCAGCTTTTCTCTGGTCGGATGAAACTGTTCAATATGTGATTGTGCCGTGGCGACTGTTTGCGACTGTGGCTGATGGCAGGGAAATTGCCGAAATATTTCTGCGCGCACCTAGGGACTTGTATCGCGGCAGCACGGCAACGGGATCAGCTTTGCTGTTTGCCCAAAGCCTGCAGGATAGCGCGCCGCCAAGCCTGCGCCGCGTGGTCGACGTTTCGACAGATGGTTATGCAAATACTGGCGATAAATTGCCAAAAGTTCGAGCGCAATTAATAGCGAATAATATTACGATAAACGGTCTATCAATTGAAAATGAAGCACGAGATTTAACCACCTATCTGCAAAACGAAGTGACAGGCGGCAATGGCCATTTCGTAATCAAAGCTGAAAACTATGAAGCCTATGCAGCCGCGATCAAAACAAAACTGCTCAAAGAAATCAGCAACGCGGATTTGAGTTAGCCCTGACAAATATGAATTTGAACCATGTTGATCCTGCATGGAGCTAGCCCGCGACAAATCAAAGGGCGATGTGTAAATAGCTTCCCATGAACCAATCTCGTCTTCTGGGCTATGCCTTCGCTGCTGCGGGTGCTGCTCTGTTTTCAACCAAAGCGATTTTTATCAAGCTGGCTTATATGGACCAAGTCAACCCGGCTCTCATGTTGGCTTTGCGTAATCTTGTGGCTCTGCCGTTTTTTTTGGCTGTTGGCATTTATACGGTTTACCAATTGCGGCGAGGTGGCAAGGCTCTGCCCAGCTTGAAACTCACTGGTCAAGCGCTGGCCACAGGCTTCATCGGGTATTATGTTTCTTCGTTGCTTGATTTTGAAGGGCTCACTTACATTACGGCGCAGCTCGAGCGGCTGGTGCTTTTCACTTATCCAATCTTCGTGATGTTTCTGGGTTGGATGTTTTTCAATGCGCGTATTACGTGGACAAGTGTGCTGGCTGCTGCGATTACCTATGCGGGGCTCTGCGTCGTTTTCTTTTCTGCACTTCCCTCAGGCGGGAACAATGTGATCATCGGCACGGTCTTGGTGTTGGGCTGTGCAATCACCTTCGCGCTGTATCAATTATTGGCCAAAGGTTTCATCACCGCAATGGGCAGCGCGTTGTTTACGTCGATTGCGCTCACAGGTTCAGCAGTGGCTTGCATTGCCCATTATGTGATTGTTAGCCAAAGTTTTGATTTTTCGTCGAGCCCGCGCTTTTTCTGGTTGGCAGCAGGCACCGCGATATTCGCAACTGTGTTTCCATCATTCCTCGTCAATGCAGGCCTCGCTCGCATCAGCCCGCAATCAACGTCGATGATTGCAACCATCTCGCCATTGATCACAATATCGTTAGCCGTTTGGATTTTGGGTGAGCAGTTTACGGTCTATGATGCCATCGGTGCCGCGATGGTTATTGCTGGTGTGATGCTGTTTGCGTTGAAGGATGGAAAATCTGCCGCTTAACTCACATTATCCGGCAACACTTCCTTGCGCTTGGCCATAAAAGCTTGCAGCTGTTCATCAATGCCTTGGTCAAGCGGCGGCGCGACATAGTCGGCCAGCATCTGTTTCCACTTTGTATTGGCGCGAACCACAATATCTTTCTGGCCATCATCTTGCCATTGCTCAAACGAGTTGTTATCCGCGAGACTTGAACGCCAGAATGCACTCTCGAAATTCTTCTGTGTGTGGTTGCAGCCGAGAAAGTGCGCACCCGGGCCAACTTCCCGAATGGCATCCATCGCTTGGCCATTTTCTGAGAAGTCCAAACCTTCAGCAAAAGCCTGGAACATGGTCAGTTGATCGGCGTCCATAATCAGCTTTTCATAACCAGAAGACAAACCGCCCTCCAACCAACCAGCCGAATGCAAACTGAAATTCACACCACCCAATAACGTGGGCCACAGCGTATTGGCGCTTTCATAGGCGGCCTGTGCATCGGGCACTTTCGAGCCGCACAATGCACCGCCTGAACGGAAGGGCACACCCATGCGTCTTGCGAGTTGTGCGGCACCAAACAAAACAAGTGCAGGTTCAGGCGTTCCAAATGTTGGAGCACCCGATTGCATCGACATTGAAGAAGCAAAAGTACCAAACACCACCGGAGCGCCAGGACGGCACAGCTGCGTGAACGCAATGCCCACTGATGCTTCAGCCAAAATCTGCGTGAGCGTGCCAACCGAAGTAACCGGAGACATTGCACCTGCAACGATGAATGGCGAAATCACGCAAGCCTGATTGGCGCGGGCCAAAACTTTAAGCGCGCCCAACATCACACCGTCCCAGACCATGGGGGAGTTGGCGTTGATCAATGATGTCATCACGCAATTCTGGTCAACAAAATCTTTGCCGAACACCATTTCGGCCATTTTCACGGAATCATCCGAGCGTTCGCCCGCTGTCACCGAGGCCATGAACGGCTTGTCGGAATATTTAATGTGAGAATAGTTCATATCCAAATGGCGTTTGGCCACTGGAATATCCACGGGCTCGCACAGTGTACCGCCCGCATGATGCAAGCTGGGCAACATATAAACCAGTTTTGCAAAATTGCGGAAATCTTCGATGGTGGCATAACGTCGGCCTTCATCAAGATTGCGAATGAACGGAGGGCCGTAAACCGGCGCGAACACCGTATTGTTGCCACCGATCACCACATTATTGGCAGGGTTGCGCGCATATTGCACATATTCGCGCGGTGCAGTTTTAATCAGTGAACGGACTAATCCGCGCGGAAAGCGAATGCGCGAACGAAGCGGATCAGTATCTGATGCTTTCACATCAGCGCCAGCATTTCTCCACATTTGCACCGCTTCAACATCATCATAGAAATCAATGCCCGTTTCTTGCAGCACGGTTTCCGCATTATGCTCGATCAGTTCAAGCTGCTCGTCGGTGAATGGCTCATAAGGCTTCATCTTGCGGCGAATATAGCCCGCCTGCTTAACTTCAGTCGAACCCCGCAAAGCCCGCCTGGCATCCGCCCCGCCACGCGCACGACGACCAGTTGGAGCCTGTTGAACATCTTCAGTCATGGATCGGCCTTTGTTGAGAAAATTTCACTTAAACCTGTTTAGGCTCAACAGAGTTTGCGAAGGCGGCAACAAACGTCAAACAGTGGGCAAGAAACGACAGGCTCAGAAATTTGAAAATAATTCCTATAGTAACACAATTTGAACATAATCATGATGTAGGTTTATAAAGATGAATAAAATTGTTTTATACTCTGACTCGGAAGTGAACCAAAAATCATTTGACGTTCTGTTATATTCGGATTCTACCGTTCTTGATGGATGGAGCGTCATTTCTTAC
>JAYTSN010000362.1:0-22901 GCA_043745625.1 Aestuariivirga sp.
GCGATGCGGTATGTGGCCATTTCTGGTGCAGATGTTACAACAAAATTGAGAATGCGCCTGCTGAGTGCCACAACAAATGCGCGGTGGTCTTATTTTGTAAATCACCGGCCGGGTGAAGTTTCCGCAATGGTGGCCACACAAGCCAATGCGGCGGGCGAAGCATTTCTATCAGTTGCATTTTTGGTGACCAATAGCATATCAGGGATCGGACTATTGGCTGCTGCGGCTGTTATTTCATTCAAGCTCGTAATTGTTTCAATAATCTCCATTGTTGCATTGGCCTATCCGCTTAATTTTGTTTTGAAACTTGCTGGCGAAAGCGGCAAGCAGCAATTTAAAATTTCAACTGAGCTGACCTCAGGTGTTCAAGACGTGATGAGTAATATGAAGCCTTTGAAATCAATGGCGCGGCAACAACATTTTGTCGAAAAATTTTCAACCAATATCTTGAATCTTCGTCAGGCGCTGATCCGGGTTATGGTCAGTCAACATGGTGTTTTCCATGGCCAGGATATCATGGGTGCAATCATGTTGTTGGTTGGCATTTATGTGAGCATTGTGGTTTTACGAACACCGCTTTCGGAAATGTTGGCGGTTGGCATAATATTTTATCAGATTGTTGATCTCGTTAAACGAATGCAGCTTAACCTGCAAAACTCCACTGTTGCCATGCAATCCTATTACGGCGTGATGGATACCGTGGTGCGCGCGGAAGCTGAAGCTGAGATTGATGAAGGCACCATCGAACCTTCGCTGGAACGCGCTATTCGGTTTGAAGATGTTAGTTTTGCATATGGCAAAAAAATGGTTTTGAACCATGTTAACCTTGAATGCGCGGCCAATCAAATAACTGTTTTCATTGGGCCATCGGGGGCTGGCAAAACCACGATGGTTGACTTGATTATTGGGTTCTATTTGCCGCAGAAAGGCCGCCTGACAATTGATGGCATTGATATGAAAGATGTGAAACTTTCGGCGTGGCGGTCCAAGATTGGCTATGTGCCGCAGGAACTCACAATGCTTCGTGGCACCATTGCAGATAATATCAGGCTCGGTGAAACCGCCGTAAGTGATGAAGCAATTATCGAGGCCTTGCGCCTGGCTCATGCGCTTTCATTTGTTGAAGCACTACCAGACGGGATCAATAGCGATATTGGCACAATGGGGGCTAAGCTTTCAGGTGGCCAACGTCAGCGCTTGTCATTGGCTCGGGCTCTGGTTTTGAAACCGAAGCTGTTGTTGCTTGACGAGGTGACGAGCGCGCTTGATGATGCAAGTGAAGCTGAGATATGTGAAAATATAAAATTGCTGGCTGGCCAGTTTACGATTGTTGCCATTACACATAAGTCAGCCTGGAAGTTAATTGCAGACCGTATTTATAATGTTTCCAGCGGAAAAGTTGAGCGCGTGGCCGAGCCTAGAGCGACCTGAACTCAAAGCAATTTTGACTTTTTTAAGAAAAATCAAAACGCCTCAGCAGGCTTCCTGATTTTATAAATCCCAACATCAATCAAACCCTCAGCAAAGCCAGCTTCGCAATAACAAAGATAGAGTGTCCATAATTTGCGGAAGCGCTCATCAAATCCGAGCGGCATGATTTTCGGCCATGCGGCTTCAAAGCGCAAACGCCATTGGTGCAAGGTTTCGGCATAGCTTAGACCGAAGCATTCAATTTTCTCGAGAAGCAAGCCTGCCTTTGCGGATTGCTCGCGCATAATATCCTTGGTGAGAAGCATGCCGCCCGGAAACACATAGCGTTGAATAAAATCAACACCGCCTCGATAAGCGTCGTAATTGCTTTCTAAAATCGTGATACCTTGAATAGCTGCCGCACCACCGGGTTTTAAACGGTTAAACAAAGTTTTGAAATAGATTGGCCAATGTGGTTCGCCTACGGCTTCGATCATCTCGATTGAAGCGATGGCATCGAAAGTTCCTTGAGTGTCGCGGTAATCTTCAAAATGCACTTTGGCTCTGCCGTCGAGCCTGGCATTGGCTAAACGGTTATTTGCAAAATCAAGCTGCTCTTTTGAAAGTGTGATGCCACGCACATCGGCGCCGCGTCTGGCGGCCTCCTCGGCAAAACCGCCCCAACCGCAGCCAATTTCGAGAACTTTTGAGCCTTCTTTTACCTCTGCTGCATCGAGTACCTGCGCATATTTTTGGCGTTGGGCAGCCTCAAGGCTATTGGTCTTGCTATCGAAAATTGCAGACGAATACGTCATCGTGTCATCGAGCCATAATTTGTAAAAAGCATTGCCCAGATCATAATGCGCAGAAATATTATCTTGGGAATTGGCTTTACTATTGTCACGCTTTCTGTGCCACAATTTGTCAAAGACACTGGCATTGAAAATCCCGGTGCCTGCGCCGTCTAAGCTCTGTCGATTTTGTAAATAAAACCGAAACAACGCAGTGGGATTGCGGCTTTCAACATCTCCCGCCAAATAGCGTTCAAAAAAACCGAGTTGGGCCCTGCGCATGCCAGCCCAAATGACTTTGAAATTGCGCAACTTCAAGTCGGCTTTTTCGCCTGGGTTTTGGCCGCCGATCATTATAATTTGGCCAGATGGCAGGGTAAGCTCAAGCGAACCCTTGAATTGTGAAGGCAGAAGCCGCTTTGCCGCCGCTATGATTAGCTTGCCAAGAATGCCATCACTCATGTGATTTACTCCCACCGGTGTTTTCTTTGAATATTGCGGCGGATTCATAAAAGATTCAAGGGCTTCGATAGAGAGTCAGAAAGCGACATGAGTTAGCACAATTCACCGTCCGATCACGGAAATACGAATTGACGGACTGGCCATCCCGTGCGACGATGTCGGCATTAACTTGTCAAAATTGGCAAGCTGAAACAAAACAAGAATATAAAAACAATAATAACGGGTGGCTCAAGATAAAAGATTTACGTGCGGCACAGGGTTCGCCTGCATGTATTTGATTTTTCCCAACACCTCACCAGTTTAACGTCCAAGTTCTATCGAGGAGAATTATCAATGACCGAATTTGAAATGAAACTTGCAATGGCAAAGAAAGCTGTTGGCGCTGGCAAATTGTCACGCCGCGACTTTATGGCATTCACCATGGCCTCAGGCATGACACTTGCTGCATCGCAAATGATGTTTGCATCTGCGGCTCGCGCCGAAGCTAAAAAGGGCGGCACATTCAAGGCTGGTATTGGCCATGGCCAAACCACTGACTCGCTTGATCCAGCAACTTGGTCAAACGGCTTTACATTTGCTTTTGGCAAATCCGTAATGGGCGCACCATTGGTTCAAGTGAATGATAAGAACGTGGCAGTTCCACATGTGGCCGAAAGCTTCGAGCCATCAAACAATGCGCAGAAGTGGGTGTTCAAAATCCGCAAGGGCATCACATTCCATGATGGTCGTTCGCTGACATCTGATGATGTTGTCAACACCATCAACTATCATATTGGCACTGATTCAAAGTCGCCAGCCAAGTCTGTTTTGTCTTCAATCACATCGGTCAAGGCAGATGGCGCTGACACAGTTGTGTTTGAACTCAAAGGCGGCAATGCCGACTTCCCGTTTTTGCTCACTGATTACCATCTCTCAATCTATCCATCTAAAGATGGCAAGATTGATTTTGCTGCTGGCATCGGCGCTGGGCCCTATAAGCTCAAGAGCTTTGAACCAGGTGTTAAGCTGTTGGGCGAACGCAACGAAAACTTCTTCGGCACTTCATATTTCGACTCAATCGAAATGTTGTCGATCGTTGACGTTGCTGCACGTACCAATGCTTATCTCGCAGGCGAAGTTGACTTCATTGACCGCGCCGACTTGAAGACGATAGACATGTTGAAGGGTGCTCCAAACACCGAGCTTTATAACGTATCAGGTTTTGCTCACTACACAGCGCCAATGATGGTTGATCGTAAGCCATTTGATAGCCTTGAAGTGCGTCAAGCCATTAAGTATGCCATCAACCGTCAAGAACTCGTCGACAAGATTTTGTTCGGCTATGGTTCCCCAGGCAATGACAACCCGATCTCAGCTGCCATGAAATATGCTGTGAACCCTGCTCCGGTTTATTCATATGATCCAGACAAGGCTGCTGCATTGTGGAAGAAAGCTGGCATGGAAGGCAAGACTGTTGACCTGTCTGCTTCCGATGCCGCGTTTGCTGGTGGTGTGGACGCTGCCCTTCTTATGGCTGAACAAGCCAAGAAGGCAGGCATCAACATCAATGTTGTTAAAGAACCAAACGATTCTTATTGGGATAACGTTTGGCTCAAGAAGGATTGGTGCTTGTGCTATTGGGGCGGCCGCCCTGTGGCAGATATGTTCCTTTCCGTTTCGCTTGCTGCTGATGCAGCTTGGAACGATACACATTGGAAGAACCCACGCTTCAACGAGCTGTTGCTCGCGGCACGTGCAGAAACCGATGATACCAAGCGCGCTGCTCAATATGCCGAAGCTCAACAGCTGGTGCATGATGATGGCGGCCAGATTGTTCTCATGTTCAACAACTATGTTGGCGCACTGAACACTGGCGTTGGCCACAATACATTCAACTCCGACTTCGATCACGACGGCGGCTATATGTATGAGCGTTGGTGGAAGGCATAAGCTTTTCGCTTTTAATCTCGGACAGAACCCCGTCAGAAATGGCGGGGTTTTTTATTGTTGTCCGCTACCGCTTTAGCGGGAGAGGAAGGGGGCCCGAGCGACGTAGCAAAGCGAAGTCGAATGGGGGAGGGGAGGGAACGAGAAATCTATATCACTTCCCCTCACCTATCCCACTTCGCTACGCTCGCGGGCCCTTTCCTCTCCCGCTAAGCGGTAGAGGACATATTTTGCTATGACTTTATCTTGGTCATCTGCTAGGTTTTTCTGAGCGGCCGTTAGAGCAGGCAATCAAATGGGTTATGGGGACGTCAAGCGTTATGCATCCGGTTTTAAAAACGGTGTTGCAAAGATTGGGATTGGGATTGCTAACATTGTTGGCAGTGTCGATTATTATTTTTTCGACGCTTTCATTTTTGCCTGGCGGATATGCGCAAAATATTTTGGGGCAAGGTGCAACGCCCGAAACAGTGGCCAACTTCAATCATGCATTAGGCTTGGACCGGCCCGCATATGTGCGTTTTTTTGAATGGATCACTAATATTCTGTTTCACGGAGATTTTGGGAGTTCCTATTCGGGCCTCGCAGGTGCTATTCGTCGGCCTGTTACAGCACTCATAGCGCCGCGGTTGTTCAACACATTTTTCCTTGCTGCAATGGCCGCTGTGGTTGCTGTGCCTTTGGCACTCACGCTGGGTTTGCTGGCAGCACTTTACCGCAATAGTTGGTTTGACCGGGTTGTGAATGCAATTACGCTCATCACGATTGCATCTCCTGAATTTTTCGTGGCTTATGTTTTGGTGTTTATATTTGTAGCCAAGCTGCATTGGTTTTCACCACTGTCGACTGTCGATATGAACACGCCGTTTTTCACACATCTTTATAAAGCTGCACTTCCTGCTCTAACGATGACACTGGTGATCATCGCACATATGATGCGCATGACGCGGGCTTCGGTGATCAGCCTTCTTTCAAGCCCTTATATTGAGATGGCGCAGCTTAAGGGCCTTAGCCCCAGGCAAGTTATCTTGCGTCACGCTCTTCCAAATGCGTGGGCGCCTATCGCCACGGTTATTGCTTTTAACCTCGCTTATCTTGTTGTTGGTGTTGTGGTGGTTGAGGTGGTGTTTGTTTATCCCGGCATTGGCCAGCTGATGGTCGACTCCGTATCAACGCGCGATATGCCTGTTGTGCAAGCATGCGCCTTGATTTTTGCCGCAACTTATATTTTGCTCAATCTGTTGGCTGATATTATTTCAATTGTCACTAACCCAAGGCTCTTGCATCCGAAATGAGCGCTCCCTCCACAAATATTCGCAACGTCAAAGCCCGCCGCACATGGTCTGAAAACACATGGCGGTTTTTGCAGACTGCGCCGATCAGCGCATGGTTTGGCATGATTGTGATTTTGATTTACGCATTTTGCGCACTTTTTGCACCTTGGCTTGCACCTTTTGGCGAAGGTGAGATTGTGACTAAGGGTGCATATGGCCCAATTACTTGGGCGAATTGGTTTGGCACCGATCAAATTGGCCGCGATACTTTCTCGCGCGTTCTTTATGGTGGGCGCAATACGATTGGCATTGCATTAATTACGGTTTTGATTTCATTCTCAATTGGCGGAACACTTGGTGTTTATGCTGCACTCACGCGAGGTTGGATGGACCAGATCATAAGCCGCATTGTTGATGCGCTGATGTCTATTCCGGTTTTGATTTTCGCGCTGATGTTGCTTGCGGTATTTGGCAAGAGTAATCCTTATCCAGAGTTGATGGGCAATTTTCCGCTGAACTTGATTTTCATTCTAGCGCTTCTTGATTCCACACGGGTGTTTCGGTTGGCCCGCAACACCTCTCTTAATGTGGTGGTGATGGATTATGTTGAAGCCGCCAAACTGCGCGGTGAGGGCATGGGATGGATTGTTTTGCGCGAAGTGGTTCCAAACATTTTGCCGCCGCTAATTGCGGAATTTGGTTTGCGCTTTTGCTTTGTGTTCCTCACCATTGCCGCCCTTTCATTCTTAGGCGTTGGCATTCAACCGCCAACGGCTGACTGGGGTTCGATGGTGGCAGAAAGCAAATCGCTGATCACCTATGGTCGCATTCAACCGCTGATCCCTGCTGGTGCCATCGCACTTTTAACAGTGGCCGTGAATTTCGTGGTTGATTGGTTCCTTTATCAAACAAGTGGACTTCGCGATGAAACGTGATGCAAAGCGCGTCAAGGGTGAGACCTTGCTTGAGATGAAGGGCCTGAATATTGAGGGCTATAGCGGTGATGCTTGGCACCCGATTATCAAGGGCATTGATCTCTCATTGAAGCGCGGCGAAGTGCTTGGCCTGATCGGCGAGTCGGGTGCTGGTAAATCCACGCTTGGTTTAGCTGGCATGGGCTTTGCCAGGCCGGGCTGTCGGATTTGTGGCGGCACTATTTCATTTGATGGCATTGATTTGGTGAATGCTTCAGCTGCCGAAAAGCGCGCCCTTTGGGGTTCGCGCATTGCTTATGTGGCGCAAAGTGCTGCGGCTGGGTTTAACCCCGCACACCGGATTATTGAGCAAACGGTTGAGACTGCGATCAATCATGGTGTGATGGAGCGCGGCAAGGCCGAAGCTGATGCGCGCGATCTTTATGGCCGCCTGCAATTGCCGAACCCCGACACGATAGGTGCGCGTTATCCGCACCAAGTTTCCGGCGGCCAATTGCAACGCGCGATGACGGCGATGGCAATGTCGTGTCGGCCTGACCTGATTATTTTTGACGAGCCGACAACGGCCTTGGATGTGACCACGCAAGTTGAAGTGCTTGCAGCGATGCGCAATATTGTTGAGCAGTTCAATACTGCTGCGATTTACATTACGCATGATTTGGCAGTGGTTGCTCAGATGGCGCACAGGATTATGGTGCTGCGGCACGGCAATCTGGTGGAAGAGGCGCCGACGCGCGCTATGCTGAAAAAGCCAACGCAGGATTACACCAAGTCTCTCTGGGCGGTGCGCAAGCTGGTTAAACCTGAATCGCAAGGAAAAGATATTGTACTGCAAATTCAAAATGTTGACGCGAGTTACAGCAACAACATTAAAGTTTTGGATGATGTGACAGTCAGCGTGCCGCGCGGGCGCACGGTGGCTGTGGTGGGCGAGTCTGGTTCTGGCAAGTCGACTTTGGCACGGGCGATCACGGGCCTGCTGCCGATTAGCAAGGGTTCGATATCGTTCAACGGAAAAGTACTTACAACAAAACTCAAAGACCGCGACCGCGATACACTGCGCCGCATTCAGATGATTTATCAGTCGGCCGATACAGCTCTGAACCCACGCCAAACCGTGCGCGATATTATTGGGCGGCCACTCGAATTCTATCTTGGCCTGAAGGGCGCAGACAATGACAAGCGCGTTGTGAAGTTGCTTGAATCAATTGAACTTGATGAAAGCTATATTGATCGCTACCCATCGGAAATGTCAGGCGGGCAGAAGCAGCGCATTTCGATTGCGCGGGCGCTTGCTGCGGAACCTGATGTGATCATCTGCGATGAAGTGACATCAGCACTTGACCAAATCGTGCAAGAAGAAATTTTGCAGTTGCTGTTGAAATTGCAACGCGACACCAATGTGACTTATCTTTTCATCACGCATGACATCGCCACGGTGCGCGCGATTGCTGACGAGATCGTGGTGATGAATAAAGGCAAGGTTGTTCAGCAAGGTTTGAAGTCGAAAGTGCTGAACCCGCCTTATCCTGCTTATACGGAATTGTTGCTTTCTTCGGTGCCTGAAATGGATCCCGATTGGTTGACCAAGCTGCTGGATAAAAGGAAGGTTGGAACGGTCAATTGAATTCGACTTTGCTCTGAACCGTGATTCTCGCGTGGGCGCACGAGTGCCCGGGGAAATATTTGAATTCCATATTCTTCTCCCTTCCCTCTTGTGGTAAAAGAATCGCCTATCAAGAACTTACCCTTCCCCCGTCGGGGGAAGGTGGCGCTCTTGCGCCGGATGAGGGCTGCGGCTGCTGGGCCGCAGTGACACAAGCGGAGACTTTTCAACTTGAATTCTCAGTGTGTATTGTCCTCGCTGCGCTGCGGCCCTCATCCGTCGCTGCGCGCCACCTTCTCCCAACGGGAGAAGGGTGAGGATACTGTATATGAGTGGCCGATGCTTTAATACGCGCCTGAACTAACAAGGTCATTCAAAAAACCCTGCGCTTGTTTTTCAATTGCAGATTTGTCTGCATCACTGAATTTATTGTAAATCAAACAGGTTTGCGACATGCGCGGATTTTTTGAAAATCGGTCTTTGTGGCGTGCGATGAAATCCCAATAGAGCGCGTTGAATGGGCAGGCATCGCCACCCGTTCTTTTCTTCACTTCAAACGCGCAGCTTTTACAATAGTTCGACATTTTGTTGATATAGTTGCCTGAGGCCGCATAAGGTTTTGACGCCAGCACGCCACCATCAGCGTGCAGCGACATGCCGATGGTGTTGGGTAGTTCCACCCATTCATAGGCGTCGGCATAAACACTCAAATACCAGTCATGCACCGCTTGCGGGGAGAGGCCGGCAATCAATGCGAAATTCCCGGTGATCATCAGTCGTTGAATGTGGTGAGCATAAGCTTCCTGTTTGGTTTGTTTGACCACTTGCGCCACGCAATTCATTTTTGTTTCACCTGTCCAATAGAAATCAGGCAGAGGCCGTGTGGCGTTCAGTGCGTTGACGTTCACATAAGCTGGCATTTTCAATTGGTAGATGCCGCGGATATATTCACGCCAGCCGATGATTTGGCGGATAAAGCCTTCGACTGCTTCGATGGGGGCAGTTCCGTTTTTATAACAGGCCTCAACCCTGCGGCAGACATCAAGCGGATCCAGCAATCCGATATTGATATAGGGTGATAAAACGCAATGATGCATGAAGTATTCGCCTTCAACCATCGCATCTTGGGTTTCGCCGAAGTGGGCTAGTTTGTATTTCAGAAAATGTTCAAACGCCTGCTCTGCTTGCGCTGCCGTGACGGCAAACCAAAAGGGTTCGAGGTCACCAAAATTATTTGGGAAGTTTTGTCTGACCAGTGAGATGACATCTTGTGTTATCGCACGGGTTTAATACGCGGTGGCTGCGGCGTGAAGAAACCTGATTTGGCAGGCTTTCGGTTTTCGGAATCAAAATTCCATTTTCCACCTTCTGGTTCATCGCCATTCATCAACAGCCCGGTGGCGCGGCGCATGTCGCGGTAGAAGAATTCCATGCGCAGTTGTTTGCGGTCTCGTGCCCAATCTCGAAATGCCGCGTGAGAACAAATGAAGCGTGTGTCTTCGATTGGGTTGAATTCAGAGAGCTCTTGCTGCAAGCGCCATTCGGCTGCTTGTGTCGTAATGACATCGGTAATTTTATGGCGAACTTGTGCCCGCGCGATTTCGCTTTTCAATGAACCGGTGTTGCCTGCGTCACCAAGCTTTACATAATCAACTCGCCAACCTTGTACGCGAAGTTCCTCGGCAAAATGACGCATGGCGGAAAACACCAAAGCGAATTTCTTTTTGTGGTGGCGCACATAAGTTGCTTCGGCCATGACTTCGGCCATAAATACAGTATCTCGGGTTTTATCTGCACTGCTTAGCGATGATATATTTTGCGAAAGCTGGTCGCCCAAAATGACGACTAATGATTGATCTGGATTTGCCATGTTGCGTGTACGTCTATGATACAGAAAGAGATTTCATGACCATTCCCACAATCATCTGGTTTCGACAAGATTTGCGTTTAAGTGACCATGCGGCACTTTGCGCCGCCGCCGCTAAAGGGCCGATTATTCCGCTTTATATTTTGGATGATGAAACGCCTGGTTCTTGGAAAATGGGGGCGGCTTCGCGGTGGTGGTTGCATAAGAGCCTTGAAAATTTGGGCGCGAAGATTCCGTTGGTCTTGCGGCGCGGGCGTGCTGATGACGTCTTGGCCAAAGTTCTATCAGAAACAAATGCGGGCGCTGTTGACTTCACACGCGATTACGCGCCTTGGGCTGGAGCATTAGAGCAGCGCGTGAAGGCTGTATGTGATACAGCGGGCGCAGAATGTCATCGGCATGGGGGTTATTTGCTGCATGAACCTGAAACCATTCGCAATGGATCAGGCGAACCCTATAAGGTTTATACGCCGTTCTCGCGGGCCTGTTTTACGGCGGGTGAACCACGTGCCTTGAAACCAGTTCCAAAATTTAAAGTTTATTCTGGTGCCCTTCAAAGCGACCAGCTTTCTGACTGGAATCTTCTGCCGACCAAACCCGATTGGTCAACTGGATTTTCCGAAGAGCGCAATCCGGGCGAAGACAATGCGCAAGAATTGCTCCTTAAATTTCTCGATGAGGGTGTTGCAGATTACAGCGAAGGGCGCAACCGGCCTGATAAGCTTCTCACCTCGCGGCTTTCAGCGCATCTGCATTTTGGTGAAGTTTCTCCGCAACAGGTTTGGCATGCAGCACGCAGTGCCATGGCCAAAGCGAGCGGTGCGCTGGATGGCGGCGTCGAGAAATTTCTGAAGGAAGTTTTGTGGCGTGAATTCTCTTATCACTTGCTCCATCATTTTCCGCATTTTCCTGATCAACCTTTCAAGTCCGAATACGCCGATTTTCCTTGGGCGGATAATCCGGAAGCATTGAAGATTTGGCAGAAGGGGCAGACGGGTTATCCCATTGTTGATGCTGGCATGCGCGAACTTTGGCACACTGGGATTATGCATAACCGGGTGCGCATGATCGTGGCTTCGTTTTTGATCAAAGATTTGTTGATCCCTTGGCAAGAAGGAGAACGATGGTTTTGGGATACACTTGTTGATGCTGATATCGGCGCTAACTCTACCTCATGGCAATGGGTGGCAGGGTGTGGGGCTGATGCTTCACCATATTACCGCGTGTTCAATCCGGTTCTGCAGGGACTGAAATTTGATCCTGATGGAGCCTATGTAAAGCGCTGGGTGCCTGAGCTTAAAGATGTGCCCCCTGAGTTTGTTCATTGCCCGTGGGACATGGCCGTTCCGCCAAAATCATATACCAAGCGGATTGTCGACCATGCTATGGCGAGGGACAGAGCGCTTGAGGCGTTTAAGAAAATTAAGAAGTTGGATGCATGAAACTGATTGCGATTAGCGGCGCCTTGCGGAAGGCCTCAACGAACACAGGGCTCACACGGGCGCTTATCGATGTAGCCCCAACGGGCGTTGAGATTGATTTGGCCACGCTTCACGGCATTCCGCTTTATGATGGCGATGACGAGAAGGCGCATGGCAAACCGCAAGCCGTTAAAGATTTGGATGCGCGAATTCGTGCTGCGGACGGTGTGATTATTTCAACGCCTGAATATAATTTTTCCATTCCCGGTGTATTGAAGAATGCCACAGATTGGCTTTCGCGTGGTGGTTCGCCTTTCAAATGGAAGCGCGTGGGTGTGATTGGTGCTGCCGATGGGCCGCTGGGCACAGGCCGCTCACAATATCATTTGCGGCAAAATTTACAGGCCCTTGAAGCTATCACTATGCCTAAGCCAGAATTTTTTGCGGGCAATGCTTCCACCAAATTCCATGCTGATGGTGATCTGACTGATGCAGATTCTCGGGAGCGCCTAAAGGCTTGGTTGCATGCCTTTGTCGTTTGGGTCGAGAAAAAGCCCTAACCTTGGTTTTGCTTTGAAAGTTGCTGCCAGGTGTTGGGTTGGGCCAGCATCTGCTGCAAGTAGTTGAGATTGGCTTCAACTTGTTCTGGCGGCAGATCAGCACTGGCAATCTGGCGGGCTTCGTCGAAGCGACCTTGCAAGCCAACAACGAGAGCCAGATTTTGGCGCACGCGCGGTTGGGCATCGACACCGGGTTGCGTCATGGCGCTCCGAAGCAGTTTTTCTGCATCGGGCAGTTTGCCTTCGAGGGCATAGGACATTGCCATATTATTTTCGATTGAAAGCTCACTTGGCTTTAACGAGAGCGCCTGCTGATATTTGGCGCGCGCTTGTGTGTAATTGCCTTGTTGATCATATGCGGTGCCCAAGGCCGAAAGCGTTTTCCAATCCACGCCGGGCTGGGCTGCGGCGCGCTCCAGCATTGCTGTGGCCTCGCCGATGCGGCCTGCTGTTAGAAGCTGCTTGCCGAGTTTGGATTGCAAAGGCCCATCATTTGGATGGCCCACGGAGATTGATTTCAAAACTTCAATTTGCTGATCGGTTTGGCCCATTTTCTGCAGGTTTGCAGCGTATTCAAGACCCAAAGGCACATTGCCTTGATTGGCGTTCCATTGCCGAGCCAGTTCCTGAGTGCGCCTAAACGAGCCAATTTCTTGTTTGGGTGAAAGTGCAGATGAGGTTCCTAAACTGCCGGTGCTAATGGGGTCGCTTGCCAAGGGATCGGAGTTGAGAGCGGCGTTTTTAGTTTGGCAGGCGCCTAAACCCAATGCGGCAACAAGCACCAAAGCGGATGGTCGTATCCGTATCTGGCCGATGGCTGAATTGAGGGGCATATTACACTCCGACTACAAAATTTACGCGTCTTGCTCTGAGCATGATGCTTTTTCGTCAATAAACGATTAACCATAAGCAAATCAGTCTAACCCCAAGGATTTATTCATGCGCGATGCCGCCCAAATTATTTTGCCTGCCAGCAAGGCGACGTCGGTGCCTCTGGTGATCATGGACAAGGCGGCGCTTGCTGTGAAGCTTAAAGCGGCTTTACCAATGGCGAGAGCGCAGGTGCAGGCTCAGGGTTTTGATGCGTCGGCGCTTAGTTTTGTGGCGGTATCTAACGATCGCGGGGAAATATCAGAGATTTGGGTTGGGGCACCCGCAGCGCATGCAGATCCGTTTTCACTTGGAAGCTTAGCCAGCAAATTGCCTTTGGGGCATTACCGATTCCAAGATTTAGGGTGCAATGGGCATCTTGTGGTACTTGGCTGGTGTTTAGAGCTTTATAAATATGATCCATTCCGCAAGTCGGAGGCCCGCGCCGTTACCCTCGAATGTCCGGCTCAGGTTGATCTTTCAGCGGTGATTGAAGCGGCCAATGCCAGTTTTTGGGTGCGCGATATGATCAATACGCCAGCTAATTTGTTTGGCCCAGACGAGCTGGAAGCAGAGGCGCAAAAGCTAGCCAAGACTTTTAAAGCGGCAATGAAAGTTGTTCGTGGCAAGGTTTTAGCCAAAGAGTTTCCGCTTATTCACGTGGTGGGGGCCGCCAGCACGCGGACACCACGGTTGATTGATTTTTCTTGGGGGAAAGCCAACGCGCCCAAAGTGACACTTGTCGGCAAGGGCGTCTGCTTTGATACGGGCGGGCTTGATATCAAACCATCGTCGGGCATGATCTTGATGAAAAAAGATATGGGCGGAGCGGCGAATGTTTTGGGCTTGGCGCGCATGATTATGCAAGCCAAACTTCCAGTGCGATTGCGTGTGCTCATTCCCGCTGTTGAAAATTCCATCGCAGGCGAAGCTTTCAGACCAGGCGATGTTTTTAAAACGCGCAAAGGTCTGACGGTTGAGATTGGGAACACAGATGCTGAAGGCCGATTGATTTTGTGCGAGGCGTTGGCATTGGCTGATGAAGAAGCGCCCGATCTGTTGGTTGATATGGCAACATTGACCGGAGCTGCCCGTGTGGCGCTCGGCCCAGACTTGCCACCATTTTACACGGATGATGCAAAAATTGCAGCGGGTTTGGCCAATCATGCTGCTGCAGAAAATGATCCGCTGTGGCAGTTGCCGTTCTGGAAGCCTTATTACAGCATGATTGAAACGCCGATTGCGGATTTGAACAATGCTGGGTCTGGTGGGTTTGCGGGTTCGATTACTGCGGCTTTGTTTTTGAAGCGCTTTGTTGAAAAAGCGAAAGCCTATGTTCATTTTGATATTTATGGTTGGGTGCCCACTGCTAAAGTTGGCAGGCCCAAGGGCGGCGAGGCGCAGGGCATGCGGGCGCTGTTTGCTGTGATTGCCGAGCGTTACCGAAATTAACTTGCGTTTGCTGGAGCCTTGCGCAAGAATGGAACGGTTCCGAAACGTTTCTAAGAGGCTGATATGCCATACCCGCTTTCAACTGCGCAGGCTTTACACCTCTGGCATGATGTGGGGCTGACCCAAGTTAAAGATGACGAGCCTGATCTTTCGGTGCGGCAGATGACGATTTTGCTTTCGATTTATTTGGAGTCACCGCCCCACACCGTGCGCGGGCTTGCGGCGAAGTTACATGTATCAAAGCCAGTGATTACACGCGCGCTTGATGCGATGGGCAAATTAGATTTGGTGTCGCGGCGGCGCGACGAGGAAGACAGGCGCAATGTTCTCATTCAGCGCACGGTGGGCGGCTCGCTCTATCTTGAACGATTGGCTGACTTGGTTTCAGCCACGTCTGAAAGGCTTTGAATAATGGATAAGCGGCTTCATGTTTACCGGGTTGATTTGGCAGATGCACGGCTTCAAAGCCAAGTGGAAGCTGATCGATTCGTATCTGGAACGGCTGTTCAGTTTGTGGCCCCCTGCACGCCGGTGCACCGCGCGCCGCAAAGCGATGCGATGCAACTCACGCAAGCATTGATGGGCGAGACCGCTTTGGTTTTTGAGAATGCGAACGGCTGGGCTTGGGTGCAGCTGGATCACGATCAATATGTTGGTTATGTGCGCAGTGAAAGTTTAAATGCAAATGTTCATCCAACAACACATCATGTGTGTGTTGCTTCCACTTTGATTTATCCAAAACCAGATTTGAAAACGCAGCCCGCAATTTTGATTCCGATGAATGCAAAGCTTGCTCTGATGGGTGAGCAGGAACAATATTCGGAACTCACAACAGGTGGATTTGTTTTTACAAAACACATTCGCTCGGATGTGGCGCAATCTGATTATGTTGCAATTGCTGAACAGTTTTTGAATGTCACTTATCTGTGGGGCGGCAAGACGCTGAGCGGGCTTGATTGTTCTGGGCTTGTGCAAACAGCGCTTCATGCATGTGGAATTTCATGTCCACGTGATGCGGATATGCAAGAAAAAGAATTAGGTAAGACTCTTCACATTAACGATCTCGATGGATTGAAGCGTGGTGATTTAGTGTTTTGGGCTGGGCATGTTGGCATCATGTATGACGAATCAAATTTGATTCATTCAAATGGTTTTCATATGCAGACGGTGATCGAACCATTAAAATTAGCAACAACGCGTATCGCCGATTCAGAAAAACCTATCACATCACTTAAGCGTTTGTAGTTCACAAATTCGCCACAAAATGGCCCAGAGGCAGCCTTGATGGTGCTGTGCTGGCGCCGTGATTGGGCTTCAATTTCAACCTCGGATCCTGCGGGGGATCGGGCAGGCGGAACGAGTTCTTTCAGTTGAACTCATTCAGATTCTCCTTTCCATTCCCTCGCGGCTAGCGAGATGATCCGTGCAGCTCCTGTCGCCGTCCCGAGTTGTTCACGGGTCTGAGGCCTGCCCAGTTAAATCTGGGTGGGCCTCGCCATTTTTCAGGTTGTTAATTTTTTCAGACTGGCACTTTTCTCGAATCGGTTTATGGTTTGTTCCATGAACGCAGAATCCATCATTTTTAAAATTGGTCAACACCCTGTCGGGTTGTTTGAATTTGTTATCACCATCGCTGCAATTGGCATTTTTCTATTGGTGATGGCAGTGATCCTGGCGTGGCGAGCCCAGTCGGGACGCAAGGGCGCGCAGATGCGCTCGAATGAGATGGAATATCGCTTGGCTGAACTTTCAGGCGTGTTGCAGAATTTTTCAGCGCAAGCCCAAGGCCAGCAAATGAATTTACAGCGTACCTTGGACGAACGGCTTGACCAAGTGAGCCAGCGTGTGGGCTATGGTTTGAATGAGCAAACCCAGCGCACAGCACAATCTTTAAGCCAACTGCATGAGCGGCTTGCCGTGATTGATGCAGCACAGAGCAACATGGTGGCGCTGTCTGGTGAGATGATGACGCTGAAAGATATTTTATCGAACAAGCAGACGCGCGGTGCTTTTGGGCAGGGGCGCATGGAAGCGATCATCATAGATGGTCTGCATTCTAAGGCCTATACGTTTCAAGCGACACTTTCAAACGGCACGAGGCCTGATTGTTTAATCAGCTTGCCGGATTCGCGATTGAAATTGGTGATTGATTCCAAATTTCCGTTGGAGTCTTACAATGCGATGCGTGAGGCGGGCGATGACATTTCACATAAGACAGCTGAGAACCGTTTAAAATCGGATGTGTTGAAACACGTGAAAGACATTGCTGAAAAGTATCTGGTGCATGGTGAGACGCATGAAACCGCCATCATGTTTGTGCCGTCTGAATCGATTTATGCGGAGTTGAATGAAAAGTTTGAGGATGTGGTGCAGAAGGCGCACCGCATGCGGATTATTTTGGCCTCGCCTAATGTGTTGATGCTGCTTGTTCAAACCATGCAAGCCATTGTCAAAGACGCTGCGATGCGAGAACAGGCGCATGTTATTCAAGGCGAAGTGGTGAAGCTTCTGGAAGATGTGGGCCGGATGAAGGACCGCGTGGGCGATTTGAAGCGGCATTTTGAAATGGCCAATACTGATCTCGATAAGCTTGGCATTTCAACAGACCGTATTACAAAACGCGCCATGAAAATTGAAAGCATGGATCTGGGAGAGCAAGCCGCTGTTGAAACTGCTGTTGTCGAGAAGAGGTTAGTCTCGGGTTAAAGCGTTTTCATGTTCCGCAGAATGTTTGAAGGACTTCCTCGTCAGGCTTTGGGGGCAAAGCCAGTTCTTCATCACCTTGATGTTTCTCGTAAGGCCTCGACAGAACTTTCAAGAGTCGGTGGAGCGGTTTTAGGTCGTCGCGGTTTGCGGCTGCCAACGCTTCTTCGACGCGGTGATTGCGCGGAATGTAATTTGGATTTGCGTTGCGCATCACCTCTAGGCTCTGCGGATTTAAACGTTGATGCCACGCTTCCAGCCACTGCGTGGCCGTCGTAACGTTGCTGAATAGCCGCAATATTTTAGCATCATCTCCCGCCGTGATTGAATCTGTGAGTGCCGAAAAAAACAGTGTGAAATCGATATTGGCATTGGCCATATTCTGTAAAGTCAGCGCGATAAATTCTGCATCTCCTTGCCTCAGCTCGGCGATACCAAGTTTGGCCGCCATGCCCGATTCAAATGCTGTTTCAAATTGCGGCATGAATTCTTTCAGTTCTGCTTCGGCCAAAGCTATCGCTGCTTCAGTGCTGCTTGCAAATAACGGCAGCATGGCTTCGGCGAGGCGTGTGAGATTCCACAAGGCGACGACGGGTTGCTTGTCCCAAGCATAGCGGCCGTTTTGATCAATCGAACTAAAAGTCTTTTGCGGATCAAAGGCGTCCATAAAGGCGCAAGGGCCATAGTCGATTGTTTCGCCGGCCACTTGCATATTGTCAGTGTTCATCACGCCATGGATAAAACCAACGCACATCCATTTGGCAATCAGTGTGGCTTGGCGCGAGATTACTTGTGTCAAAAACCAGATAAAACGGTCTGGCCCTTCGGGCGCACCGGCAAAATTTCTTGCTAACTCATGATCAATGAGGGCTTGCATTGCTGCTTCTTCGCTACGCGCTGCGAGGTATTGAAATGTGCCAACGCGCACATGGCTTTTGGCGACGCGCGTTAGTACCGCACCGCGCTCCATTCTTTCGCGTGGAACTTCTTCGCCCGTTTCAATCACGCAGAGCGAGCGCGTTGTGGGAATGCCAAAAGCAGCCATCGCCTCGCTTACAATATATTCTCGCAGCATCGCGCTTAACGTGGCGCGGCCATCACCGCCGCGCGAAAAAGCAGTACGGCCTGAGCCTTTCAAATGCAGATCATAACCATTTGTTTCGCCCAGCAACACGGCGCGACCATCACCCAAGCTTGGAACAAAATTGCCAAATTGATGGCCACCATAGGCCATGGCGATGCGCGGAATTTCGGGAAGAGCTTGGTTGCCAGCAAGCGCATTTAACGCATCTGCCGAATGCAGCCACCCAGTGGAAATGCCAATTTTGGTGGCGAGCGGATCATTCAACAAAATGGCTTTTGGCGCAGCAACAGGCTTTATTTCGGCAACGCGAAAAAGGCTTTCTGGCAGCTTGCTGTAGGTGGAAACAAAAAATGGGGGCGATGGATTTTCAGCCATGCCCCTCATATAGGTGGTGTTAACCTAGAACTCTAGTATTCGTTACTTGCTCAAATAAGCCTGCTGAGCAATTTGGCCGGTGATGGTTGTAAACGCTTGGGTCATGTCGTCTGCAGTGTTGATCACGTAGAAATTTTTTGCAGTGTCGGACGAACAATTCTGCAGACGAGCACTGGTTGCAGCGTCGGTTATACCTACGGCCATGGTCAGAATTTGAATTCCGTCAGCTTTTGCGTTGTCGCACAGGGCCACCAAATTGTTTTCGCCTTGTGCAACATTACGCACGCCTCCTGGGCCAAATGCGGCCTCCGTTTGCATGCCGTCCGTCAACAACACCAAATATTTAATTGTGTTGGAGTCGTTGTATTTGGCTATTTTGCCACTGGAATTATAAATGCCGTTTGGCGAAAGCGCTTGATAACCAAATTGAACGCCCAGTGCGATGTGGGTGTTTGCATAAGGTGTCATGGAAGCGATTTGCGATTTGAGGCCTGCAAAATCATTGCTCAGCGGGCGCAGTTTCAAATTGCGTGAGGCATAACCAGCGCAGGCTGATTTCCATAGCCAAGCTGGAGTTGGTTGATTCCATTTTGAAGCATTGCCGCCGCTGGGTGGCACGTCGGTCAAATTATAAGGTGAGGGATTGTCCAAGGTGCAACCTGTCCAGGTGCCCGCGCCCGTTTGGCCATAAACAAATGGCTTCGGAATATCGGTGAGAACCTGATCAGAAAAGGGAACAAGCGCAAACTTTAGCTTGCTGGCATTGGACGCTGTTAAATTATTAACCAGCTTTGTTACAGCATCGCGCATCGCCACATATTTCACTTGGGCGCCCGCAACTTCAGTCATTGAACCTGAATAATCCAACACGAAAGCGATTTCAGCGTTTTTATCGGTTGGAATGCTGACCTCGGAATTAGCTCCGATGTCCATCACGTCAATGCCCACTAAGCTCATCAATGTGGTTGGCATTTCCAGACTGGCGGTGCCTTCAACGGTCTTGGCGTTTGGTGTGAAATTTACTTTTATTGTGCTGTTAGCCAAATCACTCGCTTTCATGTTGGCATTGAAAGTATCGGTTGCGATTTGAATGCGTTGTGCTGGGCTGGCACCGGCGGCGGTTGCGCCAGCCATGTTTCCCGCATCAAGGGCTGCTTGAATGTGGTTTCGGGTGTTATAAAAACTTACAAAATCCATTGCTGCGCCTGCGGCTGCCAGCATTGGGATAAGTGAAACAGCAAATAAGATTGCGGTGGTACCGCCTTCGGCTTTGGCATAACGCTTAAAGGTGCTTGCAATCTTTTGTGTCAAACGCATCTTGTTCTCCTGTCTCAATCTGGCACGCGGCCCATGTGTTGAGAGACGAGGAGCAATCAGCGATCCACAAACGCGTTTCAATCAAAATGCGAATGAATCAAGGTTTAGAAAGTGTTAACGGGATGTGCTAAAAAGGACGCCTGGCGCGGATCGCTTGGGTTAGCGTGCCTTCGTCGAGATAGTCTAACTCTCCGCCAACCGGCACGCCATGCGCCAGACGCGATGTTGAAACGCCGAGGTTTTTCAGGCGATCAGTGATGTAATGGGCGGTGGTTTGGCCCTCTACAGTGGCGTTGGTGGCCAATACGACTTCTTTGATTTCGCCTTGGGCGGCGCGTTCGACCAATGCGCTGATATCAAGGTCTTCAGGGCGAACACCGCCTAAGGCCGAGAGAGTGCCGCCCAGAACATGGTAAAGGCCAGTCCATGCCCCTGCTCGTTCCAGCGCCCAGAGATCGCCTACCTCTTCGACAACGCAAACAATGGCGCGGTCGCGTCTTGGATCAGAACAGATTGTGCAGGGATCAAGCGTATCGACATTGCCGCAGCTTGAACAGGTTTTAACTTTGAGGTGCGCATCTTCAAGTGCAGACGCCAAAGGGGCCAGAAGCTTCTCACGGTTTTTGACCAAGTGCAGAACGGCCCGGCGCGCCGAGCGCGGGCCCAGCCCCGGCAGCTTTGCGAGGAGCTGGATGAGGCGCTCAATTTCCGGGCCGGCTTGGCGTTTCATAAATTAAAAGCTGAAGCCCGGTGGCAGCGGCATTCCACCTGTGACGGTTTTCATTTCGGCGGCCATGATGTTTTCCGCTTTGTTTTTGGCATCGGCCAAGGCAGCGATAATCAAATCTTCGAGAATTTCTTTTTCGTCGGCTTTGAGCAACGAAGAATCAATATCGAGGCTGGTGACGACAGATTTTCCGGTCATCTTCACCTTTATCATGCCACCGCCGGACTGGCCTTCGATGGTGGCAGCTTCCAGACGCGCCTGCATTTCTGCCATGCGGGCTTGCATTTGGCCTGCTTGTTTCATGATGTCAGCGAGATTCTTCATCTGGTTCTTCCATTGGTTTAGGCGCTTCGAGATCGCGCACGTTTAAGATTTCTGCGCCGGGGAATTTTTTGAGGATCGCTTGAACATCAGGATGTTCCCGCGCCGAGCGGAAGGCGGATTCTTTGGCGTCTTTGCGGATTTGAGCGGCTGGTTCTGCTCCACCAGACTTAGCGACCATCACCATCCAGCGGCGGTTGGTCCACGCTTCCAATTTGCGTGAGAGTTCGTTCGCGATGGCGGGATTGGCACCGTCGACTAATGCAATTTCAACCTTGCCTTCGCTCACGGCGATGGGACGAATATATGTTTCAAGGTCAGTCTTTAATTTGATGTCGCGGCGTTCAATGGCTAGGGCGATGATGTCGCTGAAGTTCTTAAACGCGCGGGGTGCGCCCGTTTGCTCCGTGGACGGAGGAATTTGTATTGGAGCCAATGCAAGGTTGCTGCGCTCTTGTATTGGAAAAGCTGCACGATCTGGTGGGGCTATCAACTGTACTTGTGGTGATGAACGGGTGACTTGCGGTTGGGCCTCTTGCGCTCGTTTCGCCAAATCTTCACCGGACGGAAAATTTGCAGCATGTGCGAGGCGGATCAACACCATTTCTGCGGCTTGCAAAGGTTGATTGGAAAGCGCTGTTTCTGTGATGCCCTTCAGCAACATCTGCCAAGCGCGAGTGAGGTGCGCCATGCCGAGACGCTTTGCAAAATCAGCGCCTTTGGTTTTTTCTTCTTCAGTGCGCGACTGGTCCATCATTGCTGAACCCGGCACCAGTTTCAACCTGGTAACCCAATGCACGAAATCGGCCATATCTGTGAGGATGGTTTCAGGGTCGCCACCTGCTTCATATTGCCTTGCCACATCGGCCAACATGCGCGGCGCATCGCCCGCCATTACTGCATCGAAAAGTCCGATCACCTGGCCACGATCAATAAGGCCCAGCATGTTCATCACGTCAGCTGATTTCACATGGCCGTCGCCATAAGCAATGGCTTGATCAAGCAGTGACAGCCCGTCGCGCACTGAGCCTTCAGCGGCTCTGGCAATCATGCGCAACGCTTCATCCTCAGCCTCCACGTTTTCGAGCTTGGCGATCTTACCATAATGCTGCATCAGCAAGGCAGCATCCAAGCGCTTCAAATCGAAACGTTGGCAGCGCGAAAGGATGGTGACGGGAACTTTACGGATTTCTGTTGTGGCGAAAATGAACTTCACATGTGGTGGCGGTTCTTCCAAGGTTTTCAGCAGCGCGTTGAAGGCGCTCTTGGAGAGCATGTGCACTTCGTCGATGATATAAACTTTATATTTGGCTTGCACGGGCGCATAACGCACGCTGTCAATAATCTCACGCATATTATCGACACCGGTATTGGACGCGGCGTCCATTTCGATAACATCAATGTGGCGCGATTCCAAAATAGCTTCGCAGCCTGATGTCATTTCCGGCATATCCATGGTGGGGCCGTTTGGATAGTTCAGCGCACGGGCAATCAAACGCGCCGTGGTGGTTTTGCCGATGCCACGAACGCCCGTTAACATATAGCCTTGGGCAATGCGACCTGTGGTGAAGGCGTTCGTCAGGGTGCGCACGAGGGCTTCCTGACCAATCAAGTCAGAAAAATCCTTGGGGCGGTATTTGCGCGCTAAAACGCGGTAGCCAGCTGCGTTTGTCGCTGTGGTTGAGTCTGCCATTGCTTTTCTGAGATTAGAGGTGAGAGGCTGGACGAGCAACCCATAACGGTCTCGTTAGGGCTGCTACCTTCCGGTCCTGACCCAGTTGGCGAGCGAAACGTCCGCTG
>JAYTSN010000363.1:0-22843 GCA_043745625.1 Aestuariivirga sp.
TGTCGTCTACCGCGCCCGCTTTGCAGGCTTTGATTCTGCAACGGCTAAAAAAGCATGCAAAGCCATTTCTGCACTTGGGCTGCAATGCCAAGCTGTTCATCCGCTCACTTGACACTATTCGCGATCTTTGGCATTTTGTGCCAATAATTTTTAACTAGAAAACTGCGAGACTTGGGCCAAGGCCTACAAGTGCAGACGAGGAAATCGTTATGCATTTACAAAACAGAAAAGCTATCGATCCCACGATTTGGGACAAAGACCACAAACATCTTCTGCATCCATTCACCCACTTCGATAGTTTTAAAATCGAAGGCTCAATGATCATAACTGAAGCCAATGGCTGCATGATCAAAGATGCCAATGGCAATGAGTATCTCGACGGCCTCGGCGGCATGTGGTGCGTGAATGTTGGTTACGGTCGAAACGAAATCGCCGAAGTTATGGCCGACCAAGCAAGGCAATTAGCCTATGCCAATCCGTTCGTAGATATGACCAACGCGCCTGCTGCCGAGCTGGCTGCAAAGTTGGCAGAGTTAGCCCCTGGAAATTTAAACCGTGTTTTCTTCTCACTTTCAGGCTCTTGCGCGAACGACACCGCAGTGCGGATCGCTCATTTCTACCATGCCCGCCGCGGCGAGCCTTCGCGCAAACACATCATCTCGCGCCTGAACTCTTATCACGGCTCAACCTATCTCTCGATGTCGATGGGCAATCGTGAAGGCGACCGGACACCAAATTTCCACTACCTGAGCGACTTCATACTACACCTTTCAGCACCCTACCCTTACCGCCGCGCCGAAGGTTTGACCGAAGATCAATTCACCGATTTTTTGGTCGATGAATTCAAGGCCAAGATAAAACAGTTGGGCAAAGAAAATATTGCCGCCTTCATCGCAGAGCCGATTCAAGGTTCAGGCGGCGTGGTTGTTCCGCCGCATGGATATATGAAGCGCATGGCGGCCGTCGCCAAAGAAAACGGCATACTTTTCATTGCCGATGAAGTTGTGACTGCATTTGGCAGGTTGGGCCACTGGTTCGCCAGCAAAGATTTATTTGATTTCGAGCCAGATATGATTGTGTGCGCCAAAGGTTTAACCTCAGGATATCTGCCACTGGGCGCTACAATATATTCCGACGAAATCCACACAGCCATCAGCGCGCCTGGCCCAGACGTTTGGTTTGCGCACGGCTTCACTTATTCGGGTCATCCCATCTGCTGTGCTGTCGCACTCAAAAATATCGAAATTATCGAACGCGAAAATCTGCTGGGAAATGCAGTTTTAGTGGGCGACCATTTTGAACGACGCTTAAAAGAATTGGAACACCTTCCATTAGTCGGCCAAGTGCGCGGCAAGAGGTTGATGCAGTGCGTGGAATACGTTGCAAACAAAGAAACCAAAACGCACCTTGCTGACGACATAAATATTTCTAAACGTATTTCCAATGTGTGCGAATTAAACGGTTTGTTGGTGCGCCCCATCGGTCACCTTGACGTGATGTCGCCACCGCTCACACTTACGATAAAGCAGGCGGATTTTATCGTGGAAACACTGGGTAATGCGATTGAAGAGGTGGCCGGTAGTTTAAAACTCGAGGGCCTTATTTAACCAAGCAAAATATCTTTCGCTTCATTAATCTTCGCGGCCAAATAATCCGAGCCACCCATGTCAGGGTGAAAGTCTTTCATCAGGCGCTTATATGCAGTTTTTATATCGTCTTCACTAGCACCAGGTTTAAGGCCTAGAACCTCATAGGATTCAGCTTTTGACAGCGTAGGCACACGTTTTCGAGGATCGAAATTCTGAGCGCTCGGCCCATCTGCTGGGCGGGCTTTTCCAATTGGAAATCCATCTGGAAAAAGCGATGATTTTCCAAATAGACCAGCCCCAATTGCGAATAAAGTGGCCGCAATAGTAGATTGTCCACGCATAAATAAAAGGCCCGCACCCGCCATCACAGCAGCACCCGCTAACTTCTGGACAGAATTAGAAAGCGACTTTGAATTCATCTTTGCTGACTTGCGGATCAACCACAAACCACCAACCACAATGATCAACGCTATGAGAAAAGATGGCATAAATTAATTTGCGGGCTTTGCGTCGCACGCATCCATTTTCAACATATCAAGTTTTGCCAATTTGCCTTTGAGGGCATAGGTGCCGTAGTCCAAGATCAAATTTGTCGAAACGCCGTTTTCATACATGTTGAAGCTAGCTTGATAAACTGGCTTTTCAACGCTTTCATCATTTGCCGGATAATAGCTAATCGTAATCGGCCACGAGTTGAGCGCAACCAGTGGTGATGCTTCGGCATTATCTTTATCAGGTGCATAGCTTCCCGGTGCTCGCATTTTTCCGATAAAACTAATGGCCTTATAAGTTTTTTCATTGTCAGAGCCATCATAAACAATAGACACGTCATGCTTTGTGCCTTTTTTCGCTTCATCTAACAGATGAACCTGGTGAGTGGATGGAAACAGAGCTTCAGGTGGCACTTTAAATTCAAGTTGCTTCGGAGACGTCATCACGCCACTGGCCTCTTGATTGCTCTTATTGCGTTTAACTTTCAGTTTTTCCTCCGAATCTAAATTGCCACCGACAAATTGCTTTTGGCTAAGGTTCATCTCTAAGCCATCGCCGGATTCCCAAGTCGTCAATTGGGTATCGATAATCTGCGTGCCTTTTTCAGCTTGCGCATAGCGATTAGCAATCCTGTAGGTCACAGCCCAGCCATCGCAGGCCGTGCCCGTCAGCTCGTAAGCTAAGCGCCCTTCCACAGCGCTATAACCGCTGCCGCTATCAAGTCTTGATGTCGAAAGGTCATAGATCGCGCGGTGCGAGGCCAGCGTTGCAGCTTGCGCTGAAACCGTCATCAAAATTAAAGCCAAACCAGATTTAAATAGCCGCATATTTCAATTATCCCGTGACAAGCCGAAGCGAAGGCGATTAATCTGTACACTACCATAAACTATGGCAAAACAACGTCTAAATAAGGTTTAACATTTTCATGAATAGCATCGATGAAAAACTAAAAACTCTAGGTATCGTTTTGCCCACCCCCATGAAACCAGTTGCCAATTATGTTCCATGGGTCAGATCAGGCAACATGGTTTATATTTCGGGCCAGGGCGCAGTTGTAGGTGGCAAAGTGCAATTCCCTGGCAAACTTGGAGACACAGTCTCGCTTGAAGAAGGTGCACAATCAGCAAAGCTCACATGCATCAACGTGCTGGCTCAACTTCGTGAAGCCGCAAACGGCGATCTCAGCAAAGTAAAACGCATCGTAAAACTCGTTGGTTTTGTGGCCTGCACACCAGAATTTACCGACCAGCCAAAAGTCATCAACGGGGCTTCCGATTTGATGGTCGAAGTGTTTGGTGAGAAAGGCCGCCACGCCAGATCAGCAGTAGGCGTTCCAGCTCTACCCATGAATCTTTCGGTTGAAATCGAAGCCGTTGTTGAACTGGAATAAGCGGTGCGCTTCACACCGCAAATGCGCGATCTAAAATGGCTCGTGGATAAACCCATCGCTCACCGGGGCCTGCACAACCAATCGAAGGGCATCGTAGAAAATTGCGAAAGCGCTTTTGTTGCGGCCATAGAACATGGCTATGGCATTGAATGCGATATCGAGCTGACAAAAGATGGCGAAGCGGTCGTCTTTCACGACGATGAGATTGACCGTTTGATGGACGGAAAAGGCATGGTTAAAACCTTTACCATCACAGAATTGAAACAAAAAAAATATCGCCAAGGCAAAGATGAAATCCAAACGCTAGATGAGTTACTAGAGCAAGTCGGCGGGCGGGCGACTTTGGTCATAGAGATCAAATCGCTGTGGGATGAGGACATGACTCTCACCCTCCGAGCGCTTGATGTTCTGGCAGATTACAATGGCCCCTATGCGCTCATGTCCTTTGATCCTCACATCATCGCTTGCGTGGCTGAGCGTTCGCCTGCCACCGTGCGCGGCATAACGGCAGACCGTGTAACCGATCCTTACTACAATAATCTTTCTCTTGCACGCCGCCTGGAAATGCAGAGCTTCTCGCATTTGCCGCGCAGTAAGCCACATTTTGTATCTTTTGATGCTGCTGGTCTGCCCTTTGCAGCGGTGGGCGAAATCCGAGACCGCGGCCATCCCGTAATATGTTGGACCATTCGTTCACCGGAACAAGCAGCCCAAGCCTTGCGTTATTCAGATCAGATAACTTTTGAGAATTATCACCCGGCATGACAGCCAAAATATCGGCCATCAACTCGCTTCAAGACATCTCGGCCGATGATTGGAACGCCTGCGCCAAAATTGACGGCATCGCCTACAACCCCTTCACATCCCATGCCTACCTGCTTGCATTAGAGCAATCAAACTCGGCCACAGTTAAGTCGGGCTGGGCCGCACAGCATTTGGTTTTAGAAGAAAACAACAAGATCGTCGGCGTCACCCCGTGCTATCTCAAATCCCATTCTATGGGCGAATATGTTTTTGATCATGCCTGGGCCGATGCCTATAGCCGAGCGGGCGGGCACTATTATCCGAAGTTACAAACATCAATTCCATTTACACCAGCAACAGGCCCACGCCTTCTGGCAAATACAGCCGAACATCGCGCCGCTTTAGCTGAAGGTTTGATGACACTTTGCCAGCAATCCAAATCATCTTCGTCTCACATCACCTTCGCAACAAGACAAGAAGCTGAAGAATTGAGCGTACAAGGCTGGCTGCAACGCAACGACATTCAATTCCATTGGCACAATCAAGACTTCACCTCGTTCGCAGATTTCCTCGCCGCACTTTCTTCTTCGAAGCGCAAAAACATCCGCAAAGAACGCCAAGCGATAGAGGATAATGGCATCAGCTTTGATTTGGTGACGGGCAGTGATTTAAAAGAATCCCACTGGGATCATTTCTACAAATTTTATATGGATACAGGCAGCCGCAAATGGGGCCAGCCATATCTAACGCGAAAGTTCTTCAGCCTCATCAGCGAAACGATGAAAGATCAAACGTTGCTTGTTCTTGGCAAGCGAGAAGGCAAAACCATTGCGGGTGCACTAAACTTTATTGGCGGCGACACACTCTATGGCCGTAACTGGGGCTGCCTTGAAAATCACCCATTCCTGCATTTCGAAACCTGCTACTATCAAGCGATGGATTTCGCTATCGCGCGCGGATTAAAAACTGTTGAAGCAGGCGCTCAAGGCGAACACAAACTAGCGCGTGGATATCTGCCAGAAAAAACCTACAGCCTGCACCACCTCGCCCACCCAGGCCTTTCCCGCGCCGTGGCCGAATATCTCGAACACGAACGTGCCGCGATTGATGAAAACCAGCAAGAGCTTGGCGAACACACCCCGTTTCGCCATACTGAGCAAGATTGACGGAGCCTGCCATGCAATACGACCCCAACAACATTTTCGCCAAAATCCTGCGCGGCGAAATCCCCTGCCATAAAATCTACGAAGACGAACACACCCTCGCCTTCATGGATGTAATGCCGCAAGTTGATGGCCACTGCCTGGTGATCCCCAAAACACCATCACGCAATTTGTTAGATGCAGATCCAATCGTGCTGTCCCACCTGATGGCCACAGTGCAAAAAGTCGCCACCGCTGCCATGAATGCATTCAACGCCGACGGCATCCAAATTCGTCAATACAATGAGGAAGCAGGTGGGCAAACGGTGTTCCACTTGCACGTCCACATATTGCCAATGACATCGGACGAGGCATTGAAGCCGCATACGGGGAAGATGGCAGACAATGCAGTGTTGGCAAAGCAAGCCCAGTTGATAGCGGCTCTGGTGAAGTAACTACTTCACCTTCGCCGCAGGCTTCTTAACAACCTTCTTTACCACATCCTTCTTCACCGCCACACGAGACCGTGGCAAAGATTTCCGCTCGACAGGATTAGGCAATGCCTTCTCATCATCACGGCTGAGATAATCAAAGGCCAGCCCATCATCCTTTTTCAGAATGCGAACCGTGCCGCCTTCCTTTAATTTGCCGAACAATAATTCTTCAGCCAGCGGTTTCTTAATGTGCTCTTGGATAACACGCGCCAATGGACGTGCACCCATTTGCTGGTCATAACCCTTGATTGCCAACCAATCGGCAGCTTCTGCAGAAATCTCGATATTCACCTGACGCTCAGAAAGTTGAGCTTCAAGCTGCAGAATGAACTTCTCAACCACTTTGCGCACCACTTCGGCAGGCAAATGTCCAAAGCTAACAATAGCATCCAAACGGTTGCGGAACTCAGGTGTGAACATCTTGGTGATGGCTTCTGTGTCATCACCTTCGCGCACATTGCGGGTAAAGCCGAACGCGGCCTTTGCCAAATCTTGCGCACCAGCGTTGGTTGTCATGATCAAGATCACATTGCGGAAATCAACCGACTTACCATTGTTATCAGTCAGCTTGCCGTGGTCCATCACTTGCAACAAAATGTTGAAAAGATCAGGATGTGCCTTTTCAATTTCATCAAGTAACAACACACAATAAGGCGTCTGATCAACAGCGTCCGTCAACAAACCACCTTGGTCAAAACCAACATATCCAGGAGGTGCACCGATGAGGCGCGAAACTGAATGCCGCTCCATATATTCGCTCATGTCAAAGCGCGTGAGCTTCACACCCAACACTTCAGCCAAGCGCTTGGCCACCTCCGTCTTGCCAACTCCTGTGGGGCCAGAGAACAAATAACTGCCAATTGGCTTTTCCGGTTCGCGCAAACCAGCCCGCGCCAGCTTAATCGCAGCGGCCAATTGCTCAATGGCCTTGTCTTGACCAAACACCATACGTTTGAGTTCTGACTCGAGGTTCTTGAGCAACGTCGTGTCATCACGCGAAACATTCTTTGCCGGTATTCGCGCCATAGTGGCGATAGTTTCTTCAATGTCAGAAAGCTCAATCACCTTCTTGCGCTTGTCTTCAGCCACCAGCATTTGCGAAGCACCCGTTTCGTCGATCACATCAATCGCCTTATCCGGCAATTTGCGGTCGGCCATATAACGTGCCGAAAGTTGAACCGAACCTTCGATTGCTTCGTCGGTGTAAGTGACTTTGTGGAACTCTTCGTAATAGGGTTTGAGGCCCTTCATGATGGCAATTGCATCGGCAATTGAAGGTTCATTCACATCAATTTTCTGGAAGCGGCGCACCAACGCCCTGTCCTTCTCAAAATGCTGGCGATATTCTTTATAAGTTGTTGATCCGATACAACGAAGTGCACCGCCAGCCAATGCCGGCTTCAACAAATTTGAAGCATCCATAGAGCCGCCCGAAGTAGCGCCAGCACCAATAACTGTATGAATTTCATCAATGAACAAAATCGAACCTGGTTTCTGCTCAATTTCTTTCATCACGGCTTTAAGGCGCTCTTCAAAATCACCGCGGTAGCGCGTGCCAGCCAGCAATGTGCCCATGTCCAGCGAATAGATCGTGCAATCTTTTAGAACTGCAGGAATTTCGCCCTTGATGATTTTGCGCGCCAAGCCTTCGGCAATGGCCGTTTTACCTACACCAGGATCACCCACAAACAGCGGATTATTCTTGGTGCGGCGACACAAAATTTGAATTGTGCGATCAACTTCCTTAGCGCGCCCAATGAGTGGGTCAACCTTGCCGTCTGCAGCCTTTTTATTGAGATCAACACAATAAGCCTCAAGCGCACTCTCAGTCTTTTTCTTTGCATTCAAATTCGGAGCGCCCTGCTCTTCACCACCATTCTCACCTTCGTGATCAGCACCACGCACCGCGCGGGTTTCAGATAAGCCGGGCTTTTTAGCAATTCCGTGCGAGATATAGTTGACGGCATCATAGCGCGTCATATCCTGTTCTTGCAGGAAGAAGGCCGCATGGCTTTCACGCTCTGCAAAAATTGCAACGAGCACATTGGCCCCTGTCACTTCTTCGCGGCCCGATGATTGCACATGAATAACCGCCCGCTGAATAACGCGTTGAAAACTGGCAGTGGGTTTGGCTTCCGTCACATTATCAGTAACCAGATTAGCGAGCTCACTATCAATATAATCGCTCAAGCTTTCTTTCAATTCGTCAATGTTCACACCGCAGGCTTTCATAACGCCAATGGCGTCCTTGTCATCGGTCAGTGACAACAGCAAATGTTCGAGCGTAGCCAATTCCTGTTTGCGACTGGCAGCAAGTGCGAGAGCACGGTGTAATGCTTTTTCAAGACTGCGGGAGAATGTTGGCACGCTGACTTTTCCTTCACACTCTGGGCAAATGGAAAACACCAACTTGCCAGATATTCAATTGTTCAGTCTAATATAGGTCAGAATTTAGGCGCGACTAGTCCCCTGGCCAATAATTATTGCTCTTCCGAACAACAATTCTTTTTCCCAACAACTATTCTTTTTCTAAGGTGCATTGCAACGGATGGCCGTGTTGCTTAGCAAAATCCATCACCTGCGTCACTTTAGTCTCAGCCACTTCAAATGTGTAAACCCCGCACACGCCAACACCTTTTTGATGAACATGCAGCATGATTGTGTATGCATCTTCGCCAGATTTGTTAAAAAACAACTCAAGCACATGCACCACAAATTCCATGGGCGTGAAATCATCATTCAAAAGCAACACCTTATACAGCGCCGGCTTTTGCGTTTTCGGGCGCGTCTTGGTAACAACACCAGCATCAGAATCGCGATCAGGGGTAGTCGGTTTTTTAGCCATTCAAACAATATAATTGATTTTTATAAAATTGGGAGTGCTCTTGTTAAAAATTATCTGCGTCATGAAAACGCAAATATCTGAGTAAAAAATGGCATTTTTTCAGCAAAATCTGTTTAAATATCTAAACCTTCTTCGCTCACAAATTCCGCGCGTTCGCTGATAAAATTAAAACGCTCTTCCGGTTTATTGCCCATAAGCTGCTCAACCACCCGCGCCGTTGAGGCCTGCGCCGCATCTGCCAAAGTGATGCGCAGCAACAGCCGCTTGGCCGGATCCATCGTCGTTTCTTTCAACTGATGCGCCATCATCTCACCTAGACCTTTAAAGCGCCCCACTTCCACTTTCCCGCGTCCACCAAAATTCGCCAGCAGCTCGTCCTTGTGTTCATCAGTCTGCGCATAAACCGTCTTGCCACCTTGGGTCAGGCGGTAGAGCGGTGGCACAGCCAAATATAAATGCCCTTGATCAATAATCTTTGGCATTTGCCGGTAGAAGAACGTCATAAGCAATGAAGCAATATGTGCGCCGTCCACGTCAGCATCCGTCATGATGATGATCTTGTCATAACGCAAATCTGCTTCGCGGTAGGAAGCCCCCATGCCGCAACCAATAGCCTGCACAAGATCACCAATCTGCTGATTGGCCGCAAGCTTATCTTTGCCCGCACTTGCCACATTCAATATCTTGCCGCGAAGCGGCAGCACAGCCTGGTTCACGCGGTTACGCGCCTGTTTGGCCGAACCACCAGCAGAATCACCTTCCACGATGAAAAGTTCTGAACCATCAGTAGCAGTTGCCGAACAATCGGCCAACTTTCCAGGCAAACGCAACTTGCGCACTGCGGTTTTACGACCCACTTCTTTTTCTTGGCGGCGACGCAGACGTTCCTCGGCGCGGTCAATAATCCACTCAAGCAATTTGTCTGCCTGCGCCGGATGGCCCGTCAGCCAATGATCGAAATGATCGCGCACTGCATTTTCCACAATGCGTGCTGCTTCCATCGTCGCAAGCTTATCTTTCGTCTGGCCCTGAAATTCAGGCTCACGAATGAACACTGACATCATAGCTCCAGACTGAACCATCACGTCATCGGCGGTGATCACAGATGCGCGCTTATTGTTGGCCATCTCGCCATAGGTTTTAAGCGAGCGCGTTAAGGCAATGCGAAAGCCAGCCTCGTGCGTTCCGCCTTCAGGCGTGGGAATGGTGTTGCAGTAGGACGACATAAACCCGTCCTCGCCGCCAAACCAAGCGACCGCCCATTCAACCGAACCATGGCCGCCTTCTTTAACGACCTTTCCGAAAAAGATGTCATCAACAACCCGCGTCATGCCATCAAGACGTTCTTCCAGATAATCTTTAAGCCCACCGGGAAAATGGAACACCGCTTCTTCGGGGATTGATTTGTCTTTCAGATGTACGGGTGCACATTTCCAACGGATTTCAACACCGCCAAACAGATATGATTTAGACCGCGCCATCTTATAAAGCCGAGCCGCGGAAAACACCGTGTTGCCCTTGCCGAAGATTTGGTGATCTGGCAAAAATTTAACTGTGGTTCCGCGTCTGCCCGAAACCTTGCCCAAGCTCTGCAAGCCGCCATCAGGCTTGCCACGTCTAAATTCTTGACGGTAAAGCTGGCTGCCACGCGCCACTTCAACAATACAATGTTCAGACAAAGCGTTCACAACCGAAACACCCACGCCATGCAAACCGCCAGAGGTTTCATAAACCTTGGAATCAAATTTGCCGCCTGCATGCAGCGTCACCATAATGACTTCGAGTGCGGATTTATCCTTAAACTTGGGATGGGGATCAACCGGAATGCCGCGACCGTTGTCCGTTACGGCCAAATAGCCATCGGCAAAATATTCAACTTCAATGCGGCTTGCATGGCCCGCCACGGCTTCGTCCATCGAGTTGTCTATAACTTCGGCAAACAAATGGTGCAGTGCTTTTTCGTCCGTGCCACCAATATACATGCCGGGCCTGCGCCGCACCGGCTCCAAGCCTTCAAGCACCTCAATGTCCGCAGCCGTATAGCTGTCCTCACCCTTTGATTTAGGCGGGAGTTTCGCTTCGGGCTTAGGTTTGGGCGCTGCGGGCATGCCGCCAAAAAGGTCATCCTCTTTAAGTGATTTAGCCATGGATACTCTGCAATTCTCGAATCATTCATTGCACTATGGCCACCTGCGCAGCAAACCACAAATGTTGCAGCGCACTGTGGAGATTGTGTCTTTTCCTTGACAAGACTCAGTTCTCGTAGTTTCCTCTGATTCAATAAAGTTGCCCTAAGAGCAATAATTCGGGGAGTGGCGTTTCGCCTTAGGGATAAACGCGCCACCAGATGGGAGGAATTAAATGGCAGACCTCAATCAGAGGATCGAAGGCCTCTATAAAAGCGACAAGCGCAACGCTTACATTTTGTTAGCCTTGCTTTGGATCGTCGTTCTTTTCGTTATCATTATGTCTTGGCCGTTGATCCCGGACAACGGCGTGCGCATCGTATCACTCATTGGTGCTACAGCGGTTTTAATTTTCAACACAGCAGCTGTCATAGCCATGTTGAAGCATTACGAGGAAGATAAGCATTTTATCTATGGCATGGACATCAAGATGCTTGATGCCAACAAAGATAATCCGGGAGCATAATCAAAATGGCAAAATACACACCGCCCGATCAACCCATCGTCATGCAGCTGTTTGATATTGCATGCTTGGTGGCCGCAATTTTCTTGGCCCTATGGTTCCCGCTCTACATGGGTTGGGCCGGCATTTCAAAAAATTTGGAAAAGCTTGATAACCCGACTTGGGATGCTTTGAAACAAAACGCAACAATGTCGGCGCAATGGGAAAAGCTAGGCTTCACGCCTGAAACGGCTGGCGCCATCATTCAGAACAAGTGGGTTTACGCAATCGATTGGACCCAGCTCATCATCATGACCGCCGTTCTGCTTGGTTATTTCATATTCTTATTCCGCGCGTCGGATGCAGAATACCGCGATGTCATCGACGAAAAATTCAACGGCAAATAAGGAAGACAGATCATGTGGGTTAATTTAACTTATTTGTGTTGGACCATCTGCGTCGTTCTCGGCGGTTGGATGGTGTTTGATTGGTACAAGATCGACACCACCTATTCCGAAGATACGCTAACATCTTCACGCGAAGGCGAAATCGAAGCCGTCGTTGAAAAGCATAAGGTTTGAGGGTTATATCATGACAACAACATCCATGGGCTCTGCCCCTCAAAAAATCTCTCTGAGCCGCGTTCTAGGGCCAATTCATGTTTGGGCACTGGGCGTCGGCATCGTTCTCGTCGGCGAATTCGACGGCTGGAACTTTGCTGCCGATAAGGGTGGCTCACTTGCTGCTTTGATCGTTCTTTGGTTCTGCGGCCTGCTCTATTCCGCAGTGGCCATGATCGACTCTGAAGTCACATCAACAATCGCCGCCGCCGGTGGTCAATATGCTCAAGCCAAACACATCGTTGGCCCGCTGATGGCATTTAACGTGGCGCTTTATATGGTGTTTGCCTACACCATGCTCGAAGTCTCCGACGCAATTTTGTTCGGTGATGCAATCGTTCAAAAATCCGGTGGTGATAGCGGCATAAACCACAACTCGTTCGTGGCAGCCAGCATCATTATCTTGGCTTTTCTCAACTACCGCGGCGTGCTTGCGAATTTAAACTTTAACTTTGCGATCACCGCGATTGCATTTTTATCTATTGTGATTCTGTTCTTTTCAGTCATGCCTTGGAGCCAAGGCACGGTTCTGAAATTGAATGAACTGGTCACTCCTGAAAATGCTCTGCCCTATGGTTGGATCGGCGTCATCGCGTCATTCCATTGGGGCATCTGGTATTTCCTAGGCATTGAGGGAACAACGCAGGCCGCAGAAGAAGTACGCTCTCCTGCTCGCGCTTTGCCGCTGGGAACAATAGCAGGCATGATTACTTTGCTCATTGCAGCGACTATGACATGGTATGTCTGCGCCAGCCTACTTCCATGGCAGCTGCTCGGATCAACCTATTTCCCACTCTGGGATGCAGGCCGTGCCACGCAAAGTCCGTTGCTTGAAAACATGATGTTCCTCACAACGCTATTGGCTGCACTCGCGTCCGCAAATGGCTGCATCAACGATGCAGCGCGTGCCTGGTTCTCACTGGGCCGTGACCGTTATCTGCCATCATGGTTTTCAGCCGTGCATCCAAAATATCGTACACCTTATCGTTCGATCATTTTTCTTGCACCGATTGCTTTAGCCTTCGCCTTCGTGGCCGATCTCAATCAAGCCATCACGTTCTCAATTCTTTCGGGCGTGTTGCAATACACCTTCATGAGCATCAACATTATGATGTTCAGGAAAAAGTGGCCGCTGGGTTCAATCCAACGGGGTTACACCCATCCCTTCCATCCGGTTCCAGCAATCATGCTGTTCATCCTCTGCATGATCACATTCTTTGCGATCTTCCTGGGATATGGCGTGCAACTGACGGCGATGGTGGTGTTTTATATCGTGGTCTCAGTGTGGTTCCATTTCTACCGTTACCAATATGTGCGCCGTGGCGCGCAGTTCACAATGCCCTGGCCAAAACCACGCGGATATTAAAGCGGTTTGGAATAATTTAAGAAGAAACGAAAACGAGACTTGTGGCCCGCTGCAAAGCGGGCCATTATTTTTGAATGACATTCTTAAATTTCATATACGCTCTGGTGGTCGCAACTATCGCCTATCTGCTAATCAAGCGCACCACGGACAAGGCCGAGCGCCAAAAGCAAATTCCAAACTTGCTGTTTGCGGATGTAGCATCTCTGTTTACTGATGCAGAAATTAACGCAGGCGAAAGCTTGGGCAGCCATGTGCTGACCGGCCTTTACGATGAACATAATTTCGAACTCAAAACCATCACCGACACATTAAACACCCGCAAGCTGCCCAGCCTGTGGCTCATGATAACTCTAAAATCTCCGATGCCAATCAAACACACGCTTGACATGATGCTTCGTCCTGCTGGCCCATCCACATTTTCAAATTTTGATTTTCTGCCCGTCATCATTCCAACGCCATCAGGGTTCCCCGAGCAGGCTGTATTGCACAGTGACGAAGTACGATCGCCCTTCAATCTCAATTTACTAAGGCCCACATTAAGTTTCTTCAAAAGCCCTCGTGCCAAAGAATTTCTCGCCACACCAAATGGCCTGCGTCTGGTGACGCAATTGGGTGAAGCCGAACGCGCCCGCTACCTTGTCGCCCGCGAAGCGCGCTTTGAGAGCACAGCCATTGACATCACCGAAACCAAACACGCACTTGAACTATTGCTTGCTTTGAAAAACAATCTGCAACAACATTATGGTCATGACTGAAAAGCCACCAACCAATCCCTATCTCATCCTCCTTGCCAGCGTTCTCGTGCCCAGTTCCGGCCATGTGTGGCTTGGTCTGGCGCAGCGCGGATTGACGTTTCTGTTTTTCATATTAGTTTTAGGCTGGGTCAGCTCTCACATTATGCCCTCGCATTTTTCTTTCATCGGCAGACACATCGGCGGCATATTCGTTTATGGCGTATCGGTCATCGATGCTTACAAAACAGCGCGCATCAGGTTTGCGGAATGGAACCATGAACAAAATTCTTCTCGCTAGCCTGTTGTTGATCAGCTCGGCGCATGCCGCTGAAACAAAATTAACTGGCGCAGAAATGCAATCCATACTCTACGACAAAATCCTCTACGGCAAAGACGCTGAACAAATCTTCCAAAAATCTGGCGGCACGTTTTATTCAACTGGCGGCAGCCAATCCCAAGGAAATTGGAAAATCGAAGGTGAAAAATACTGCTCGCAATGGCCACCCAATGAGGCATGGGCTTGTTATGACATGACGCAAGACGGAAATAAAATCACCTTCATTTCCAAAGATGGTAACCGTACTGAAATGTCGACAACGAAATAGTCTTTACATCTCATAAACTTGCTCTATAGCAGCGCGCTGTTTTCAACCCACCCTCAAAGGAGGATGCGTTACATGATCGATCACAAAATTTATGCCCGGTGGGATGGCCCAATTATTATGATTGGCTTTGGCTCCATTGGCCGCGGCACATTGCCGTTGATTCTGCGACACATTAAGTGCGACCGCACCCGAATGACGATTATTGATCCATCCGATGATTGGAAACACATCATCGATTCCGAAAATATAAAATTTAGAAAAGTGGGCTTAACGCGCGCCAATCATAAAAAGATTTTGGAGCCGCTATTAAAATCAGGCCCCGGCCAAGCCATGATCGTCAATCTTTCTGTTGATGTCGATAGCATCGCGATCATGAAAGTCGCAAGGCAAGCCAAGGCACTATACATCGATACGGTCAACGAGCCATGGCCCGGTTTTTACTACAACACAAAAGTCGATAACGCCGCGCGCACCAATTATGCGCTACGTGAAAAACTGGTGACCGTTAAGAAACAGCTGGGCAAAGGCCCAACTGCTGTTTCCTGCTGTGGTGCCAATCCCGGCATGGTATCCTGGTTTGTGAAACAAGCACTCCTTAACTTAGCACGAGATCTTAAAGTAAAAACTGAAGTGCCAAAAAAGCGCGAAGATTGGGCAAAGCTCATGAAGCGGCTGGGTGTGAAAGGCGTGCACATTGCCGAACGTGACACGCAGCGTGGGCGAGACCCGAAAAAACTCGATACATTTGTGAACACATGGTCGGTCGAAGGCTTCATCTCCGAGGGTAAGCAACCTGCTGAGTTGGGCTGGGGCACGCATGAAAAGCTGATGCCGCCTTTGGGCCGCAAACATAAAACCGGAAGTAAATCTGCGATCTTTCTAGAGCGTGCAGGAGCGGCTACACGCGTGCGAACCTGGGTGCCCGAGATCGGCCCCCAGCACGGGTTTCTCGTTACCCACAATGAAGCGATTTCGATTTCAGATTATTACACCGTGAAAAAAGACGGCAAGGCGATCTACCGCCCCACCTGTCACTATGCCTATCACCCCTGCAATGACGCGATCCTTTCGATTGCTGAAATGTTCGGCAATGGCGGCAAAATTCAATCCAAGATCCACATTCTAGAGCCACATGAAATCGCCGACGGCAAAGACAAGCTTGGCGTGCTGCTTTATGGCCATAAGAAAAATGCCTATTGGTTTGGCTCGCAACTTTCCATCGGAGAAGCGCGAAACTTAGCACCCCACCAAAGCGCTACAGGCATGCAAGTCAGTTCCGCCGTGTTGGCGGGCCTCGTCTGGGCCATTGAAAACCCCAATGCCGGAATTGTCGAGACCGACGAAATGGATTTCCGACGCTGCCTCGAATTGCAACTGCCTTACCTCGGCCCCGTCAGCGGCATCTATACCGATTGGAACCCACTGAAAAACCGTGAGATGCTTTTTGCCGAACCCATCGACAAAAAAGACCCATGGCAATTCACCAATGTTTTGGTGCATTAACAGGGGCCGAAATCTGCGCTAGACTGCGAACTATGAAAAAGATTCGCAAGCTGCCCCTCGCTCTGGCATTCTCAAGCCTCCTCGCAATGTCTGCCTATGCCGCGCCAAAACACGGTATGGCCATGTTGGGCGAACCTGCCCTTCCGCCTGATTTCAAAAATCTGCCCTATGCCAACCCAGATGCGCCGCAAGGCGGCACTCTGAAACAAGCAGTGACGGGAACATTCGACAGCATCAATCCCTACATTATCAAAGGCAACGTGGTGACAGGCCCACGTACGTTTGTGTTTGAAAGCCTGATGGGCCGTAATGGTGCCGAAGCTTTCACTGAATATGGGCTACTGGCCGAAAGCATCGATGTGACCGATGATCGCCAGACTTTCACTTTCAAAATCCGACCAGAGGCCAAATTTTCTGATGGTTCGCCTGTAACAACGACCGATGTACAATTCTCGCTCGAAACATTGCGCGATCACGGCAAACCCAGTTTTAAAAATAATTTTTCAAAAATTACCAAGATGGAGTTGGTCGATGCCCACACCATCACCTTCCGTCAAGACAAGGGTGATCGCGAACTCCCCATGATCATCGGGCTGATGCCAATCCTTTCAAAAAAATCATGGGACGGCAAAAATTTCGAAGACACAACAATTGTGCCAATTATCGGTTCCGGGCCCTATACATTTGGCGAAATCAAACCGGGCGAGATGATCTCCTACTTAAAAAACCCAGACTATTGGGGCAAGAACGTAGCCTTCAACAAAGGCCTCTGGAATTTCGACCAGTTCCGCTTTGATTACTACCGTGACGCCAACGCTGCATTTGAAGCGTTCAAAAAAGGCGACGTCGATGTCCGCGGAGAGTCTGATCCCACCCGGTGGACCACGGGCTATAAATTTCCAGCCGTCGGCGAAGGCAAAGTATTGCTCGAAACCTATGAAGCAAAAACCCCTGCACCAGCTTCGGGTTTTGTGTTCAACACCCGCCGCAAAATATTTGAAGACGTAAAAGTGCGCGAAGCTTTGACGATGGCCTTCGATTTTGAATGGGCCAATGCCAATTTGTTTAGCGGTTCATATAAGCGCATTTATGGTTATTTTTCGGGCTCTGAACTCTCATCAATGGGCAAACCTGCTGACGCTGTCGAGCAAAGCATTATTGGCACTGGGCTTCGTGCCGATGTAATGGATGGAAGTTATAGGCTTCCCGTTTCGGATGGTTCGGGCCGAGATCGAAAATTGTTAAAGAAAGCCGTGGATCTTTTAAGCCAAGCGGGTTGGAAAGTCAGTGAGAACGGCTTGGTCAATGCGGCAGGCGAACAATTTGCATTCACCATCACGGTTCAAAATCCCGACCAAGAAAAAATCGCATTGCATTATCAGCGTACGTTACAGCAGATCGGTATCAAGGTTGAGCTGCGCACGATCGACGATGCGCAATTCACGGCGATCAAGAAAAATTACGATTACGATATGATCCCTTGGACATATTTCAATTCATTGTCGCCTGGAAACGAGCAAGATTTGTATTTCGGTTCTGCCGGTAAAACCACCGACGGCACGCGCAATTATTCAGGCATTGCCGATCCAAAAGTAGATGCCGCTATTCTCGCGATGCTGAAATCAAAAAACCGCGACGAATTTGTTTCCGCCATTCATGCCGAAGATCGTTTGTTGGTTTCGGGTTTCTACATGGTGCCATTTTATGTGGCACCGCAATGGGTGGCACGCTGGTCATATATCGGTGGTAACCCGCCTGACAAACAACCTGTCACAGGTTTTGAATCAGTAACGCTGTGGCACAATCCATGATCACCATTGATGTCGTCTCCGACATTATTTGCCCGTGGTGTTTTTTGGGTAAACGGCGCTTGGATAAAGCCTTAACGCTGATCCCAGACATCAAAGCCGAAATCAATTTCCGCCCCTTCTTCCTTGATCCAACAATCCCGTCGGAAGGTTTAGATCGCCATGAATATATGGCAGCAAAATTTGGCAAAGAACGATTGAAAACCATTCACGACCCGCTGATCACAGCGGGCAAGCAAGATGGCGTTCCATTTCATTTCGACAAAATAACCAGAACGCCAAACACTATGAACGCCCACAGATTGCTGCGCTGGGCCAAACTTGAAAACAAACAGCCCGAAATCGCCGAGAGTCTGTTCATGGCCTATTGGAGCGATGGCGGCGACGTGGGCGACCACCAAGTGCTGGCCGATATTGCTGCTGCTAACGGTATGAACCGGGAAGGTGTTATAAAAGCACTGGCTTCCGACCAAGACAAAAACGAAGTTCTGGCAGAAACCACTCAAGCCCAACAAATGGGCGTGACCGGTGTTCCAACATACATCATCAACCGCAAATACGGCGTCGTGGGCGCGCAAGGTGCTGAGTTGTTGGCTGAACAAATTAAGAAAGCAGCGAGCGAAATTTAACTCGTCTTACAAACTGCATCGCCCACATGTTTATAGTTTGCTTCGAAACTCGGAATGCTGCCTTCGCGGCCGGTGATGTCCATGTCATCATTGCCCAACCCTAAAAACATATAGCTGGGCAAGCCGTCTGGTTTGGCAATGCCAACGGTCAATTTCTTCTTTACAGTGCCCCATCGGCCATGCCCTGTAATTTCATCATTGTTTTCATGAACCGTCAGAAACCGAAACAATGTTTCGCCACAGCTCCCTTTGTCGCTCACGCTGATGCCACAGAAATCTTTGCCGCAAGGGGCCACATCAAAAGTCTTGTAAATTTTGCCTTTGGCAGAAAAGGCAGGCTTATCGTCCGAAACCGTCCAACGGCCAAAATAGTGGGAGTCTTCGGCGCGCGCTGCAGGGGTCGCTAGAACAAGAGCTGCAAACAGGCTAAGATGTAAGCGATGAGTTTTCATGTTGATCTCCAAAAACAAAATCCGCCTGCCAATTCAGCAATACGGCGATTGTCCCTGAAGCTGACTATAATTGTGATATTGCTGTTTGTCACCTACACCGGATTGCGCGCGGTTATGGAAGCTTATGACAATGACGGCTTTCCCGAAGCGCTGGCCATCAAGCTTGAACTGCTGCCCATTATTTTCCCAGTCCACATGATTGCAGGTGGGCTTTCATTGTTGTTGGTTCCCGCAACGATACTTCTCCGCAAAACGCTCTATCACAAAACCATGGGGAGAATGACAGCCGCGGTGATTTTGCTCGCTGGCGTAACCGCACCTTTTGTGGCCTGGGCAGTTCCAGTGACGATTGTCTCTGCAGCAGGCTTTACGACACAAGCGATAGTTTGGATGGGATTGCTGATCGCCGGAATCTGGAACATCCGCAATGGCCGCGTCAACGCACATCAAACCTGCATGCTGTTAATGGCGGCAATAACTTCGGGGGCGCTATTCTTTCGGATGTTCTTGGCGCTATGGGCGCGCTTTGGTGATCATCACTATTTCAATCAATTTTATGCATTCAATGCATGGATCGCGTGGGGCCTGCCATTACTTGCGACTCTGGTCTTCCACCGCTTGCGGGTGAAGAAAGGGACCCATCGAACAAAGTGAGATGGGATAGATGAGGGCCCTGCCCACAATCTCAACCCCTCACCTATCCCATTGCCTTGCAATAGGCCCCTCTCCTCTCCCGCAAGCGGCAGAGGACTAAGACGCCAGCTTCACTAAATTCTGCATCAACAAGCGCGTGCCCTTTAAGCGCTGTGATGCCTGAGGCCAGTCCCTCGTCAACACCAATTTCATATCGGGCCGCAGCTTGGCTAAAGTGCCCTGACCTGCGATCCATTGCACTAAAGCAGTTGGGTTTTCAAAAATGCCATTGCGGAATTCTATTGTCACACCCTTTGGCCCAGCATCAACCTTGGCCACATTGGCTTTACGGCAGAGAAGTTTGATTGAAACAATATCCAACAAATGATCAACTTCCTCTGGCTTCCGCCCGAAGCGGTCGTGCAACTCTGCGGCAAAACCATCAAGATCCGTCTGTTCCTGCACATCAGCCAAACGACGATAGAGGCCAAGCCGCGCTTGCAGATCAGTGACATAAGATTCCGGAATTAAAACTGACGTGCCGATATTAATTGAAGGCGACCAAGCACCATCATCAGCCACGTCCTCGCCGCCAGAGCGCATCGAGGCAACCGCATCTTCCAGCATCGATTGATAAAGTTCAAAACCTACTTCACGAATATTGCCGTGTTGTTCCTCGCCCAGCAAATTGCCAGAACCGCGAATATCCAAATCATGACTCGCCAGATTAAACCCAGCACCGAGTGAATCCAGCGATTGCAAAACCTTCAAACGACGCTCTGCATCAGAAGTCATTTTCTTGTTTGGTTGCGTGGTGAGCAAAGCATAGGCGCGTTGTTTCGAACGACCGACACGGCCACGCAATTGGTAGAGTTGTGCGAGGCCAAACATATCAGCACGGTGAATGATCATGGTGTTGGCGGTTGAAATATCCAATCCTGATTCCACAATAGTGGTTGATAGCAGCACATCAAACTTGCGATCATAAAATCCGGTCATGATGTCTTCAAGCTCGGTAGGCGACATGCGGCCATGGGCAGTGCGGAATTTTATTTCAGGGATAGCCTCGCGCAGGAATTCGGCTATCTCATCCAAATCAGTGATGCGCGGCACAACGTAGAAACTTTGACCACCACGGAAGTGTTCGCGCAACAGATGCTCGCGGATGGTTACCGGATCAAACGGCGAAATATAAGTGCGTACAGCCAAACGATCAAGCGGTGGCGTGGTGATCAGCGACATTTCGCGCACACCAGAAAGTGCGAGTTGCAAAGTGCGCGGAATTGGGGTGGCAGTCAGTGTTAACACATGCACATTGGCGCGCATTTGTTTGAGCCGCTCTTTATGCTTCACACCAAAATGTTGTTCTTCATCAACGATCATTAATCCGAGATCGCGGAACTTCACACTATCAGCGAGCAGTGCGTGCGTGCCGATGACGATATCAACAGATCCATCTTCCATACCTGCTTTAACCAGCTTAATTTCCTTCGCACCCACAAGGCGCGAAGCTTGGGCAATACGAAGCGGAAGGCCTTTGAATCGCTCCACGAAATTTTTATAATGCTGGCGCGATAGCAATGTGGTGGGCACAATGATGGCCACTTGTTTGCCTGCATAGGCGACCACAAAAGCGGCCCGCATGGCCACCTCAGTTTTACCAAAGCCAACATCGCCGCAAACCAGACGGTCCATGGGCCGGCCTTTTTGCAAATCTTCAAGCACGGTTTCGATGGCGGAAAGTTGATCCTCAGTTTCCTCATAGGGAAAGCGGGCGCAAAATTCATCGAACGCACCTTCAGGCGGGTTGAAAACATCGCCAGGTTTCAATTCGCGTGCTGCGGCAGTCTTGATCAGTTCGCCCGCAATTTCACGGATACGTTGTTTAAGTTTAGCTTTTTTGGCCTGCCACGCACCGCCGCCCAGACGGTCAAGCTGAACATTCTCAGCGTCCGAACCATAGCGCGACAGCAGTTCAAGATTTTCGACAGGCAGGAACAGCCGAGTATTGTCAGCATAAATCAGCAGCAAGCAATCATGTGGCGCGCCTTGCACTTCAATGGTGCGCAGGCCTTCGAAGCGACCGATGCCGTGATCAACGTGAACCATTAAATCGCCTGGAGAAAGCGACGAAAGTTCGGACAAGAAATCTGCTGCCTTCTTTGCCTTGCGGGCGCGGCGCACAAGGCGGTCGCCTAGAATATCTTGTTCAGAAAGAACTGCCTGCTCGGGCGTTTCGAACCCCTGCTCCAATGGCAGCACGATGATTGAGACGATGCCCACTTCATGTTTGGATGCTTCGGCCCAAGTTTTGGCAATCACCAATGGTGCCAAGCCATGATCATGAAGAATGGTTGAAAGCCGTTCTGCCGAACCATCGCTCCAGCAACTGATCAATGTGCGCTTGTTGGCTTTGCGTAATTGCTCCGTATGCTGACGAACTGCGTCATAAACATTGCCGCCCGCCTCTGCCCGTTCTGCGGCAAAGCTGCGGCCATGTTTGCCCGAATAAGAGATGGCATCGCGCGATGGGTTTTCGAAAGGTGATATTTCAAGAACAGTGCGGTCTGCGCAAAGTTGGTGCCATTCTGCTTCAGAAATATAAAGGTGTTCGGGCTTTAACGGCTTGTAAGGCGCTGCACCAAAACTCTGCTTACCCATAGCTTCGCGGCGCGCATCGTAAAACTCTTCAACTTGATCTTGGCGCGCGGCCATGGATTCTGTGTTGGAGTGAGAAAGCGACCAAACGGCTTCAGGCACATAATCAAACAATGTGGCCAGTTCGCTGTGGAACAATGGCAGCCAATGTTCCATGCCTTGATAGATGCGGGCATTGGTGATCGACTCGTAAAGCGGATCATTCAAGTCAATCCCGCCAAGTGCCTCGGCATAGGCCGCACGAAATGTTGAGATCGACGATTTACTGAGCAGCACTTCATTTGCTGGATGAAGCGTTAAAGATTTGAGCTGCGCTGTTGAACGCTGTGACTGCGCATCAAACTGACGAATACTTTCCAATGTGTCGCCAAAAAAATCAAGCCGCACGGGCTGTTCAGCGCCGGGTGGAAAAATATCAATCAATCCACCGCGCACTGCAAAGTCACCTCGGTCAACAACCGTGCCACAGCGCGAATAGCCATTGTTAACCAGGAAGGTTTGCAGCACATCG
>JAYTSN010000364.1:0-8904 GCA_043745625.1 Aestuariivirga sp.
GTCAATCCTCCGAGTATGGGCAAATATCAATATTGGACGAATGCGGCTGGTGCTGAAACGGTTGAGGAATGGATGGCGGGTGCAACCGAAACCGCTGGCTCGTGGTGGCCGCATTGGAAAGAGTGGATCACGGCTCAGAGCGGCAAGATGGTGAAGGCCCCTGTTCCTGGGGATGGCAAGCTCAAGGTGCTCGGCGATGCGCCGGGGGAATATGTGCGGGTTAAGGGGGAGTGAATTGACTTTCCACGCCAATATCACTCAGATTTGAAGTTTGCTTTCATTGCAATTCGATCAATGTTTTAAAGACTCGTTTGAACGACAAAGCCCTACTGTCAGGGGCCTGTCAGATTAATAACTATAAGAACGCGTGAGACCTGCACCAACAATGCTTTCTCATATCGTGACGGCGGTCACCGCAATTTCATGAATTGATTTCATCATCAATTTGTCAATCATATTACAGGAGTATTCTAATGTTTACTTATAGAAAAATCGCCTCAGCAGCCGCTGCCTTTATTGCTGTTTCAATGATCAGTTTGTCATTTGCCGCCGCGCCTAAGAGTGTTGTGGTTGTGGCCTTGTCGGGTGAAGCCGACCAACCGATGAAAATTGTTGCCAACAAAAAAACGGTCAAGGCTGGACTGTTGGAATTCGTTGTCACAAATGAAGCCGTTGGCACGGATCATGAAATGGTTCTGGTCAAGCTTCCGAACAAGGATGCTCAAATTACCGCCGATAAATCCACTCAGCGCATTGACGAAAAGAATTTGGAATCAATGGGCGAAGTAGCTGGTCTCAAATCAGGCGATCAAGGCAAACTAAAAGTGAAACTTGCGGTCGGCGAATATGTTCTGCTTTGCAATCACAAGGCCCACTACGAGCTTGGCATGACCACGCATTTAACTGTTGTGAATTGATCAAACAACTTGCGGCCTCGATTTGAATTTGCTGCGGCTATCAATCGAGGCCTCGAACTTTTACATTGAAACTACCCGCCTCGGCCAATTTATCACGCCGGTACAAAACAGCGCCCACCACACCAGCACTGGCTGCAACACAAATCTTGGCCCGTGATACCACCAGCTGTTGGCCAGTGCTCCGATGTCGATTTGGTTGATGGCGTGGTTGAGGTTGGCTGGGAAGACGCAGATGGCGTATAGCGCCAGGCCAATGCCTGCGGCGCGGCGAAGGTTTGGGATGAGCAGCCCGGCTGCCCCTGCGATCTCGCACAGGCCTGTGAACCATACGACGCTTTCGGGCCATGGCACGAAGCTTGGCACAATTTTTATGAAGCCTGCGGGCGTGGCTAAATGCAACACACCAGCTGCAAAATAAAACAGCGCCATGACGGCACGCATCCAGAAGCGCAGGTTTATTTTCATTGGGATTGATTTAGCGCAATCTGGTGCGCCTTGCTAGCGGGCGTGGGCTTCGGCCAATTCAGTGTTCGCAGAATTTGTGTTGAAGGTGTGCGACATTTCAACAGATTGAACAATGCAGACAGCGCCGCTTAATAATTTACATAGATTAGAAAATTGTTCTGATAGAGCCCCTGCGTGGTGATGGGACTGGCTGTCAGTTTGCCGTTTAATGTATGGGCGCCAGAGCCTGTGCCAGATGACGTTGCCAAACTCACGAAAACTGTGATGTTACCGCCTGGTCCGGCGAGTGTGCCTGTGCCCGCCGTTAAAACGGCATTTGGTCTGAATGATACCGTATATGGAATTCCCAGTGAGCATTTGACGGTGGCAACTGAAGAGGACGTTTCTGTTCCAGTGACTGCTACAATGTTACCGAAATTCATGCTGGTAACGTTTATGGCGCAGTTTGCTGTGACGTTAACTTTGGTTGTAAAATTAAACGTTGTGGTTGCTGCCGATGCATATTGATGACTTGTTGTCATTGCAACAAGCATCGTCAATCCAGCTAGTTTGCTTCGACTAATACGCATAATGAGCCCTGGCTTCGGAGTTCACCTGTATCTTCAAAAGTTTAAATCTGGGTGCAGGAAGACGGTAAAGAACTGATTAGCAGGTTCAACCGATTTTGTTATTCCAATGGCTTGGTACGGAACAGGTGGACACTTAGGCCACCGTGTAATATGGGTTTTTCGCTGAGCACGAATGGTAATTTTGTGGCCTTGGCGAGTGACGTATCAGCCGTTACGAGACCCACCCGCCAGCCTTTAAACCGCTGCAATAAAACCTGGCCAAGCGTTTCATACAGCGCAAACAAAGGCTTTTTATCGCCAATTCGCAAACCGTATGGCGGATTGACCATCACCAAGCCAGGCGGGCCTTCAGGTGGGCGGAGAGCGCTGATTGGTATTTGGGCGAAGGATGTGTTGGCTTGGACTCCCGCCCGCTCGGCATTTGCCATTGCAGCTTTTATGGCGCCCGCGTCGCGGTCACTTCCGTAGAATTTGAACGAAGAAATTTGTTGGGGAACAAGAAGTTTCAGCTGCTCCCAAACAGCTGGGTCGAATGATTTTAAGGATTCAAATGCAAAGTTGCGTGAGCGCCCTGGCATAAGACAGTTGGCGATTTCTGCGGCCTCAATTACGAAAGTGCCTGAGCCGCACATGGGGTCGAGCAGCGTTTCATTGCCGTCAAAGCCACAGCGGCGGAGCATGAGGCAAGCTAGCGTTTCGCGCATTGGGGCTTTGGCTACGGCTTCCTTGTGGCCGCGTTTGTGAAGCATTTCGCCTGATGTATCGATGCTGATGGTGCACAAGTCTTTTTCAATGCGGGCTTTTATTGCAATGCTCGCGTCTTTTTCGATTTTTGCGCCAAGTTCCTCGGTGATGGCAGTGGCGATGCGTTGTTCGGCAGCGCCGGAGTGATAGATTTTTGATTTCCGGCAGGTGGCTTCCACCGATACTGGTTGATCAAAACGCAAAAATTCTTTCCAAGGAAAGGCGCGCGCGCGCTTATCGAGTTGAGCTAAATGGGCCACATGAAATGAGCCAATGCGGGCTAGAACGCGCGCACAACCCCGAATTTGCAAGTTGGCCCGCCACACTTCAGGCCAGCCGCCTTCGATGGTTACACCGCCCGTAATCTGCTTTGCATTTGCAAACTTTAGGTGTTTGGCTTCTGCAAGCAACTCTGGTTCAAGGCCAGGGGTTCCAACGAGCAGTATTTCGAATGTCGCGTTCTTGGTCATGGCCCACGCCTTAGACGCAAATTTCCTTTGCGTCGATAACTGCTAACTTAATTGCGGCGAATCGTATTGCGGTGGGGATTTCAGTTGAACATCAAAACAAGTTTAGAAGCTCAGTGGCAGGATTTTGATTGGCCGGTTTTCAGGCGCATTTTTCTGATTTTGCTGGGGCTTGGGCTGGCTTATGCATTGCCGTTGTTTTTTGATGATCGTTATTACCTTGATGATCTCGGCCGCAGCATTCATGGATATGCGGAGTGGCAATTCGATGGTCGTCCGTTTGCCTCGATTTTTACTGCCTTGCTCAATTTCAAATCGCCAATTTTTGGTCAAGAACATTTGTTTGATATCAGCCCATTGCCTCAGATTATGGGGCTTGTGGCGTTGGCTTTGGGGGCGACAATTTTATGCGTCAACTTGTTTGGCAGAGCTTCGGATTTTTATTCGGCTTTAGTTGTGTTTCCGATTATTGGAAGCCCGTATTTCTTGCAAAATCTGTCATATAAATTTGATGCGTTTTCGATGGGGCTGGCGATGCTATGTGCTGTAATTGCAGCAACGCAACTGCGCGACCGCCGTTATGACATTGCACTTGGTGGTTTATTTTTGTTCCTGACTTTTGGGCTTTATCAAGCGGCGGTGAATGTTTTTATAGGCGTCACAGCGCTGCAATTTTTGGCTTCGTGTTGGCGTGGTGAGGCTGATGTTTTCAAGAAGCTGGGCTATAATGTTTTAAAATTGTTGATCGCATTTCTGGCCTATCAATTTATCATTGTGCCGCTTTGCGTTCCGCTTGCTGGCTATACGCATGACAACAGTCAAACATTGCCTTTAAATGCTGATGGTCTGGACCAGCTGGTTATGCACTTTGTTTATGGCACTTGGGCTGCGATGCAATTTTTGGCGCAGGCGCCGCTGTTGTTGCTCGCTTTGATGGTGTCGATTATCGGGTATGGTTTTGGGTTTGTCATAAGAGAAGAGAATTCCATTTCAAATCCCGGTCTTCGAGTTCTGATGATCGTTATATGCATTCTAGGCAGCATCTTTGCCGTCTATGGCTTGTTGAGCTTTTTACAAATTGTAGTGACAAGGCCGCGCGTATTTTATGGGTTTGCGGCATTTCTCGTGTTTGGATTTTATTGTTTTGGTCGACTGTCAAAAACTTATCTACCACGTGCACAGGCGCTGTTAATTTTACCAGTGCTTTATCTCTACGTGATTTCCTATGGATACGCCGCCGCTGCGCGGGCGCAAACCCGTTATGATTTTGTGATGGGCGAGCAGATTATTCAGCAGCTACAGAGCAACGGCTTTACGCGGGATAGTGTTTTGATTTTGGATGGTACACAACCTAAATCACCTGTGTTGCAAAATTCTGCGCAACTGCAAATCATTGATCTGTTGGTGCAGCCGACGTTTGTGCCTGGGCAGTGGAATTGGGGCTATTTATTTTTAGAACATATGGGGCTGAAGTTTAAACAGGCGTCATTGCCCAGTGATGAGCAACTGAAACTGATGTGTCAGGCAACGCCGCTTGGCACCACTGATTATTTCAACATCTATAAGAACAACGATGTTTATGTTGTGGCCTTCACCGATGGTGCTTGCCGCGGCAAATCTGTTCAATAAAAAAGGCCGCCCAACAAGGCGGCCTCTTCCAAATTTTGTATTGAATTAACGCTTTGAGAACTGGAAGCGGGCACGGGCTTTTGCGCGGCCATACTTTTTACGCTCAACTGCACGGCTATCACGTGTGAGGAAGGAACCCTTCTTCAACACAGGACGCAGACCTGGTTCGAAGTTTACGAGTGCACGAGCAATGCCGTGACGAACTGCACCAGCTTGGCCAGACAGACCGCCGCCAACAACTGTGCAATCGATATCCATTTCCGACATGCGGTTCACAGCATGCATTGGCTGGGCCAAGAGCATGCGCAGAACGGGGCGTGCGAAATATGTTTCCACTGGTTTGCCGTTTACAGTGATCTTACCTTTGCCGCGCTTGATCCAAACGCGGGCAATCGCGTTCTTACGACGGCCTGTTGCATATGAACGACCTTTGGCATCAATCTTTGGTTGGACTGGAGCAACTGGAGCAACAGCAACGCCGCCGCCTGCAGCTGGGGTCATGCCCATTGCTGAACCCAAGTCAGCGAGTGTTTTTGTATCAGCCATAATTTTAGCCTCTCACGACGTTTTTGGGGTTCATTGCTTTAATATCAAGAACGGTTGGGTTTTGTGCTTCATGTGGATGTGTTGCACCCTTATAAATGCGCAAATTCGTCATTTGCTGACGCTTTAATGAAGCGCCTGGCAACATGCGCTGTACTGCGAGTTCCAAAATACGTTCGGGACGTTTCCCGTCCAAGAACTGATGGGCGTTGCGTTCCTTGATACCGCCGGCAAAGCCAGTGTGCCAATAGTAAGTCTTGTCTTGGCGCTTTTTGCCGGTGAAGGCGATCTTTTCGCAATTGATAACGATGATGTTATCACCGCAATCCATGTGTGGTGTGAAAGTTGGCTTATGTTTGCCACGCAGACGGTTTGCAATGATTGCAGCAAGACGACCAACAACAAGGCCTTCAGCATCAATCAGCATCCACTGCTTCTGAATTTCCGACGCTTTGGCCGAATAAGTCTTCATGAGCTTGTTCTCTGAATTCGAGTTAAATAAAACGTGCCTTCTTTAGAAAGCGCGATGTGGGCGGCTGATAGCCAATTGGATGCGCACATGTCAATAAGAGATATGGATTTGTTGCGTTTTATTGACTTGGTAACCTGTTACCCGAGCAGACGACGGATTGGTGTTCGTTTGCACGTCTGAAGTTTTTGCTGGAAGATTAAGCTTTCGTGGCGTAAATTGATGGCATTGAGGTGGTTCGATGAATAATTACATACGGTTATCAGTGTTTTTGGCTTTTGCCGCAGTCCAAAATTTAACGCCTGTCATTGCGCAGTCTAACGGCGCCCAAGCCACACCACCCGCAGTAACAGCGCCTGTAAAGCCACCTGTGGCTGCACCTGTTACACCGCCAGCTGCCGTTACCCCACCTGCTCCCGCAACACCGCCAGTCGATTCCAAGCCTGCTGCCCCTGCTCCTGCTGTAGAGCCTCCAGCGCCAAATGCAGAAGTTGCGCCAACAGATCCAAGTGCACCCGATACTGAGGGTGACATGAGTTTGGGCGAGATCGACACCGTGGAAACTGAAGAGCTGACATTAGAAATCGCACGCAAAGCCATCGACGCATACATGATGGTGCAAGAGAAATACAAAGATTCACCACTTGCTGACTATCAAGATTTGCAAGAGTTCGTCGATAAAGATCCAAAGGGCAAAGAGCTTGATGCCGATGTCAAGAGTTTTGGATTCAAAGATGTGAATGATTGGAATTTGGCCGTCACAACAATAGGTGTGACTTACAACAATCAATTGAACGACCAAACGACCGAGATCAACCAGCAGATTGCGGATGTGATGGCAGACACGACCATTGCACAAGATATGAAAGACCGGATGATCAAGAATTTCAAAGCTTCGATCCCTTCCGAAAATAATCGCAAGATCATTGAAGAGGTATCCAAGGACCCAGCATATACCGATAAAATCAAGTTGTTCGAGTCAACGGAAGAATGACAGGTGTGTTGAAGGTTCATCGTCAGGGCGCCGTTTTGCGACTGACTTTGGCCGACGATGCCACCCGCAACAGTCTTTCAGAAGATATGATTGCGGCGTTGATACTACAATTGAATGAAGCCGCTGATGATGGAACATTGAGCGTTATTGTTATTGCGGCTGAGGGCAATGCGTTTTCATCCGGCCACAATTTAAAAGAGCTGACACAGCACCGTAACGATAGCGATCAAGGCCTTAAATATTTCAAGAAGGTTTTTGACAGTTGCGCGCAGTTGATGACGAAAGTTGCACAACATCGCTGTGTTACAATTGCTGAAGTTCAAGGCTTGGCAAGTGCTGCTGGGTGTCAGCTCGTCGCTTCATGTGATTTTGCTTATGGCAGTGAGCATGCAACATTTTGCACACCCGGTGTTAACATCGGGCTGTTTTGCTCTACACCGATGGTTGCGCTTTCGCGCTCCATCAGCGCGCGGCACGCACGAGAAATGTTATTAAGTGGCGCTGTTTATGATGCCCAATATGCGATGCGTGTAGGGTTGGTTAATGAGATCGTCGCGCAGAATGTGTTGATTGCACATGTCGACACGATAGCTGCACAGTTGGCACAGAAATCTTCGGCTGCAATTGGTTATGGGAAGCCAGCTTTTGACGCGCAACTCAACCTCAGCTTAGAAGAAGCTTACGCAGAGTGCACAGCTGTTATGATTGATAATATTATGAACCAATCAGCGCGCGAGGGAATTTCTGCTGTTTTGGAAAAACGCAAACCTGATTGGTCTGCCTCATGAATCATGACACGTATTCTGCAAGCTACATCACGGATATTCTGCGGGATGTCAAAACCATCGCGCTTGTTGGCGCATCTAACAATGATATCCGGCCGTCTTATTTTGTTTTGAAGTATCTTTTGGAGAAAGGCTATCAAGTCATTCCGGTCAATCCAGGATTGGCCAACACGGAAATTTTGGGCCAAAGAGTTTATGCCACTCTGAGCGATATTCCCAGCAGCGTTGATATGGTTGATATTTTTAGGAACTCCGAGGCAGCTCTGGACGTCACTGAAGAAGCACTTACTCTTCCCACAAAACCGAAAGTTATATGGATGCAACTTGGCGTACGAAATGATGACGCTGCTGCACGTGCTGAAGCCAACGGGCTTAGAGTGGTGATGAACCGATGTCCCAAGATGGAGTTTGGAAAATCATCCGGTGAATGGGCATGGGTTGGTGGAAATTCGGGGCAAATAAGTTCTAAACGTCAAGTTTTGAATCCGAACGGCCGGATGCAAAGTCTTGGCATCGCGCCAAAATCCACCACCGAGTAGTCCATCTCGCGAAAGCTACTGACGGAAATTTATGAAATGGAAAATGTAAAAAGCGATCTGATCCGATGAACGCGCCTCCGCCTGATGTTCCAATGCCGAACTGGCAGAGATTTGCATCATCTCGTTGATGCGTATGGCGCCGCATTAAGGTGCTTGCTGGTTTTAACATACAGCGATAGTCTCGTTGCTCTTAAGTAAGCGAGGAACAAGCAATGACCGAGAAAACACACGGATTTGATACTCTTGCCATTCATGCAGGTGCTGCCCCTGATGCCGCAACGGGTGCGCGTATTACACCTATTTATCAGACCACAGCCTTTGTGTTTAACGACGTGCAACACGCGTCTGATCTTTTTGCATTGCGGGCGTTTGGCAACATTTACACGCGCATCATGAACCCAACACAGTCGGTTCTTGAAGGCAAAGTTGCAGCCCTTGAAGGCGGCACAGCAGCTCTTAGTGTTGCTTCGGGCCACGCTGCACAGTTGTTAGTGTTTCACACCATGATGCAGCCTGGTGATGAATTCATTGCAGCGCGCCAACTCTACGGCGGCTCGATCAATCAATTCAGCCATGCCTTCAAATCATTTGGCTGGCATGTAGTTTGGGCGGATGCTGATGATCCGGCATCATTTGAGAGGGCGATCTCTCCGAAGACGAAAGCAATTTTTGTTGAGTCGATTGCAAATCCAGGTGGCCGCATTACCGATATGGAAGCGATTGCAAAAGTTGCCCAAAAGGCGGGTATCCCTTTTATCGTTGATAACACCTTGGCCACGCCAT
>JAYTSN010000365.1:0-22688 GCA_043745625.1 Aestuariivirga sp.
CATCCAATGAAGCGAACCGGGCCTAAGGGCTCAGGCCAATTCGAGCGCATCAGCTGGGATGAAGCGCTGGACATAACAGCGAAGGCTTTCCTCAAAGCCGAAGCAGACTATGGCTCTGAATCGGTGTGGCCATACTACTATGCAGGCACCATGGGGCTGGTGATGCGCGATGGCATCGAGCGGTTGCGCCATGCAAAATCTTATTCCGGAATGTATGGCACGGTGTGCATCGCGTTATCGTGGGCTGGTTACTTCGCTGGCACCGGCCGCATTGGCGGGGTTGACCCGCGCGAGATGCAAAAATCTGATTTGATCATCGTATGGGGTGCCAACCCGGTCAACACGCAAGTTAATGTGATGACGCATATCAGCATGGCCCGCAAAACCCGGGCTGCAAAACTGGCTTGCGTTGATATTTATGAAACCGACACCATGAAGCAGGCCGATATCAAATTGCTGATTAAGCCTGGCACCGACGGAGCGCTTGCCTGTGCCATTATGCATATACACTTCCGCGATGGATACGCAGATTGGGATTATTTAAATCAGTACACAGATCATCCGCAAGAATTTGAATCGCATCTCAAATCTAAAACGCCGCAATGGGCTTCGGCGATTTGTGGCGCAAGTGTTGCAGCCATTGAAGCTTTTGCCAAACTCATCGGCGAGACCCCAAAAACGTTTTTCCGCATTGGTTACGGCTTTGCCCGTTCGCGCAATGGCGCTGCCAACATGCATGCGGTCACATCAATTCCCGCTGTTGTTGGCGCGTGGAAGCATGAAGGTGGTGGCGCACTTCATTCCAACAGCGGCAGCTATAAATGGAACAAGACGCTGATTGAAGGCACGGATGTGGCCATGGGCGGCTTGCGCGTGATGGATCAAGCCCGTGTGGGTGAAGCGCTGCTGGGTAATCCTCATGATCTTCAAGGCGGGCCGCCTGTGAAGGCCATGTTAATTCAAAACACCAACCCGCTCTCGATTGCACCCGACCAAAACAAAGTGAAGCAAGGTTTTGCGCGTGAAGATTTGTTTGTGTGCGTGCATGAGCAATTCATGACTGAGACGGCCAAATATGCCGACGTGCTATTGCCAGCCACCATGTTCCTTGAACATGACGACATCTACCAAGGCGGTGGCCATAGTCACATTCTGCTTGGGCCCGAACTTGTGCAACGCCCTGGCGAGTGCCGCACCAACCATGAGGTGATCAGTGATCTCGCCAAGCGCCTTGGGGCTGAACACAAAGGCTTTGACATGACACCCCGTGAGATTATCGATCAAACCTTACGCGATTCAAAACAGCCAGGCCTTGATGTGCTGGATGAAAAACACTGGGTCGATGTGATGCCTGATTTTGATACAGCGCATTTTCTCAATGGCTTTGGCCATAAGGATGGCAAATATCACTTTAAAGCAGATTGGCGCGCCGCAGCTTTCCTTTCACCCACAGGCCAGCTTGGGCCGTATCAAGATTTGCCCGAGTTTCCTGATCATTATGCAGCAATCGAAACTGCTAATGTTGAATATCCTTTCCGTTTGGCCACCAGCCCTGCGCGAACATTTTTGAACTCAACTTTCAATGAAACGCCGAGCAGTCGTAAACGCGAGGGGAGACCCTCGGTGATGGTGCATCCAAATGATTTGAGCGCCCTTGGCTTGGCGGACGGCGACAAAGTGCGGATCGGCAGTGCCAGAGGGCAGGTGACGCTGCACGCAAAAGCGAACGCAGGACAATTGCAGGGCACACTCATTGCCGAAGGCCTTTGGCCCAACCAAGCGCATGAAGATGGCTGCGGCATCAATACATTGACGGGTGCCGACCAGCCAGCACCAGCCGGCGGTGGCGCCTATCATGATAACCGCGTTTGGATAAGGAAGATGAATCCAGCTTGAACAACCGCTTCAGCATCCACTCATCCGTACACTGATAGATTGCTCTAAATTCACAGTTTAGGCACAATCCAGCCCTTTTTGCGCCAGCAATTATGGTTAATTGTCTAAGATCAGAGGTGGATTGGGTGCCTTTTTAAGAGGATGTTAACTATGACGGCGGCGTCTCAAGTCTTTGAAAAGAATCATTTATCTGTGCCCCAGAATCGGCGCACAAGATCAACCATGAGCGAAAAAGATCGAAATCATGGCCGTATGTTGATGTTGTTTTTAGCGGCGGGACTGGCTTTAGCCATCCTCGCACCGGTTGTTGTTTTGGCCGCTTAAGCCAATTTTACCAAGCGTTCTGTCAATAAACTAAAGAATCCATCTGAGTTGATACCCCGGCAAACCGTGGCATTTGGTTTCCGGTCAGTTACCCTCCACCAGTCGACCACCGTCATTCCCATCGTCAACGGGCTTTCGCATTCAACCACCACATTAACGTCGCGCGATGTGAAAAGCTCTGGCTTCAAGAGCCAAGCAATCACGCATGGGTCATGCAATGGCCCGCCGTCAGTTCCATATTTTTCAACATCAAAGCGCTCAAAGAAATCCATCATCAGAGCCACGGCTGGCCCCGAATTGTTTTTCATATCGCGGAATTTTTGAACGCGTGCTTTGGTCGTCAACGCCTGGTGCGTGCAATCCAGCGGGATGAGCGTGAAGGGAATGCCTGCATCCAAAACCAAACGTGCCGCATGCGGATCAACATAGATATTGAATTCAGCCGCTGGAGTGATGTTGCCACCTTCAAAGAACCCACCACCCATTGCAACAATGCGCCTGATGCGCGAGGCGATGCGCGGTTCCTTGATCAAGGCCAAAGCCACATTAGTGAGCGGCCCCAAGGTGCAAAGCGTCACCGTGCCAGCAGGGCGGCTCATAAGGGTGTCGATGATAAAATCAACGGCATGTTGCTTTTGCAGCGGCATCGTAGGCTCAGCGAGCACTGGCCCATCAAGTCCAGTCTTGCCGTGCACATGTTCGGCCGTGACAAGATTATGCAGCACCGGGCGAATGGCCCCGGCATAAACCTTGATCTCAGGCCGACCCGCCAATTCGCACACCTTGCGCGCATTCACTTCGGTGAGAGAGAGGGGAACATTGCCCGCGACCGCAGTGATGCCAAGAACTTCAAGTTCAGGCGAAGCCAGCGCTAGCAAAATAGCCACAGCATCATCTTGGCCGGGATCAGTGTCGATAATTATAGGAAGGATCATTCAAAGGCCTCAAAACCATTACACTAGCGGGAGCGAAAGCATTTGAAAACTCGTAACTTACGGCAACTTGCCTTCAGATTTCAATCGTTCGACGAAGCCGTCAATCGCATCATAACTCGCTTTTGCCAACGCGGCACCCACACTCACGCGCCTCACACCCACTTCAGCCATGTCATCGACGGAAAGACTAGTGCCCGTTAAGTTAGCATTGACCGGCTTATTCACAGATTGCACGAGCTTGGCAATATCACCGATTTTCTTAATGCCGGGCGCATAGAGGCAATCTGCACCTGCATTTGCATAGGCACGCAGTCGGTGAATGACTTCGTCCATGTTTAACTCCTTCATCAAATATGCTTCGCAACGACCAACAAGTATAACGTCTTCGCCAGATACGTCGATGGCGTTCCGCGCAGCTGCGATCCGCTCAACTGCCGCATCTAATGAATAGAAAGCACTGCTGTTTCTGTCTTCAATAGAAAGGCCCGCTACACCCGTTGCGATGCAGCGCGTAACATTTGTTTGCAGCTCAACCAGCCCATCGGCAAACCCTGACTCGAAATCGGCGTTTACGGGCAAATCGGTGACGCCGCACAGAAACGTTAAGTGATCTAGAACCTGTTCAATGGTCATCTCTCCATCTTCTATTCCGAGCGCCCAAGCAGCGCCGGCGCTTGTTGAAGCCAGAGCATTAAACCCAGCTTTCTCCATGCGTATTGCTGAGCCGCCATCCCAAGGGTTAGGCAATGCAAAGCATCCATCTTCGTGCAAACGGCGAAACAGCGCGCGGCGATCATTTACAGATTTCATAGCAGAACCTTCTTTTTTGAATGGTGCGTCAGCACAAGTCCTATGCAGTGATGTAATTTCTCTGTTGGAATTTCAGCGTTGATACTGATGGGGGGTGTCATGTAAGCGCTTTCTTTTTGTAAGCTTTCCTCAGATGATAAGTGAGCGCCAAAGAAACGCAATGCCGGAGTTCGGCTTGCGGCAGCTCATCTGCAACATCAAAAATAAGAGCGCGATTGCCCTCAAAGTTGAAAGTCTTCGGATAAATTTGCTTGAAGTGATCAACCAACCCCGTCTGGCAATGGAAATACATGGCATATTTGTGGGTCTGGGTTTTGATAGCATCAATCCGAATTGTGCTGCCGCTGCCAGTCTCGGGCGTGAGGTAGCTCGGTTGCTGCCACCGCAACGCCTCATCTATTGCGCCAACACCTTCAGTTAATGCCGCCACTTGATAGATGACGTCGCGCAACTCAAGCAATCGTTCCCTTTGGCGTGGAGAATAGTTGGCAAAAACCTCGGCCACTGCGGCGTCAGAAAATTTGGGTCTAGCCATTTTGATACTCAGGGAAAAATTCCAATTTCATGCGTTTTAAATAGTCCTCAAGCACTGGTCGCGTGCGAACATAATCGGCAATACGACTTCTGAAATAAGGTGAACTCGCCGTCCATATAAATGGGAAAACTGACGCATCTGCGCCGCTCACTGTGTCGCCAAGGATGTATCGGTGATTGCCCAGTAGCGCTTCCACCGCAACCAAATTTCCTTTGGCAAGTTCAAACCGCTCATCATCCGTATGGCGACCCAGGCCTTGAGCTTGGTAGGTTTTGCCTGCTTTCTTCCGCACAATACGGGCAATCAAAGGGCGGATTGGTGATGGAACTTCCTTGAAAAACTGGATTGGCCCTTTCCAGAAATTTTCATCCACCATCCAGCGCTCATATCCATTCAGAAAATACATATGCTCTTCCATCATACGCGCGGCAGCCCAGCCAACCGCAAGTTTCTCAGCGCTATAACCACCTGAGAAATTGGCACCATGTTTAGTTTCAAGATGCTTCATGATAAAATGAGAGTCCGCAATGGTCACAGCCTCATCAATCAAATAGGGCGCTTTACCTTTTGGAGCTTTTTTGAAACTCATCTGCTTGATTTCAAACGGCAAGCCCGATAGCTTCATCAACATTAAAGCTTTGATGCAAAATGGGCTGCCATCGGGCATGTTAAAATGTGGGCCGAACGTGTGAAGCTGTAACATCTCATTCTCCTATTGATGGCATGCCTCTACTGTCATACTACTGACAGCATGCTGTCAGCAGTGTTGCAGTAGGACATATTTATGCGCAGAGCCGACCGACTTTTACGTGTGATCCAGCTTCTCCGCCGCCACCGCCGCCCGGTGACGGGCCAAACCATGGCTGAAGAATTGGAAGTTTCACTGCGCACACTTTACCGCGATATTGCCGATTTGATAACAGACGGTGTGCCCATCCGGGGTGAAGCGGGTGTTGGGTATGTTTTAGGCGAAGGCTACGACCTGCCGCCACTGATGTTCAAAGCCGATGAGCTTGAAGCCGTGATGCTGGGGCTCCGCTGGGTACAAAGGCGGGGCGATCCGGACTTGGCGCGCGCGGCAGCCGACACAGCTGCAAAAATTGGAACAGTGTTGCCAGCCCATCTCAAACCGTTTTTGTATGATTCCCCATTAATTGCCGCCCCGGCATATAAAGCCAGCCAAGATAATGTTGATGTGGCGGCTATCCGGAAGGCTATCCGCGAACAGTTCAAGGTGGAGATAAATTACCGGGCTGAAAATAATGCGGAAACGAGCCGCACCATCTGGCCGATTGGTATTTCCTATTTTGATGCCAATCGCATTATTATTGCATGGTGTGAAATGCGCATGGGTTTTCGCGGCTTCCGGACGGACCGGATTATAAATATGGCAATTTCAAAAACGAAATACGTTGAGCGCCGCAAGGCTTTGCTATCGAAATGGCAACAATTGGTGCGCGAAGAGTCTGGCCAACCAAAGTTAGATATTTTTGGATAAAGCCACATGTGCCAAGGCTTGCGGATAGAGTTTATGTTCTTCAACCAAAACCCGTGATGACAAAGTATCTGGCGTATCATCCTTTAGTACTGGCACAAAACTCTGCGCGATAATCGGGCCATCATCAAGGTCAGCAGTTACAAAATGCACCGTGCAACCATGCGAAACACCTTTATCTGCCAGCACGCGTTCATGGGTGTGTAGCCCCTTGTAATTGGGCAGAAGGGAAGGGTGAATGTTGATCATCCGTCCTGCCCAAGCTTTGGTCAATTTCGCGGTCATCACGCGCATGAAACCGGCGCAAGCGACAATGTCTATTTTCTGGGCTCCGAGATAATCATTCAACGCCGAATCAAATGCCTCACGCGATTCATAATTTTTATGATCAATCACATATGTTGTTATGTTGTGGGACTGCGCAAAGGCAAGGCCTGCTGCCTCAGGCTTGTTAGAGATCACACAACTTATCGCGCACGGGTAATCGGCGGCGCGTGCAGCTTCGATTAAAGCTTGCATATTCGACCCGCGCCCCGAAATTAAAATGGCAACGCGCTTCTTTATCATCGCTCAGACGAGGGAGCCAGAATAAGCGACTTGTGCTTCTTTGCCTTTGCGCTTGCGGATCGTGCCCAGCATAAATACTTTCTCGCCAGCCTTCTTGAGAGCTGCCGATACGCCTTTTGCATCTTTAGCCCTCACAACCACAATCATGCCCACCCCACAGTTGAATGTGCGCAGCATTTCAGCCTCGGCTGTGTTACCCACATTTTGCAGCCATTTGAACACGGGCAAATAGGAAACGGCGTTCAAGTCAATTTCGGCTACGGTGCCCTTGGGCAAAACGCGCGGTATGTTTTCGGTAAAACCACCACCCGTTATGTGCGCTAGCGCCTTAATGGTTTTTCCGGCTTTCAACACTTTGAGTAGCGATTTTACGTATATGCGTGTTGGCGTTAAGAGCGCTTCAGCCAGCGATTCATTTTTGCTAAAAGGTGAGGCCGCAGAATAGCTTATCCCACTTATCTCAACCAATTTGCGAATAAGTGAATAGCCGTTTGAGTGCGGGCCAGACGCGGCCAACCCCAAAATGACATCGCCTTCGCCAATATTACCGGCAGGCAAAATCTTCTTGCGTTCAACTGCACCAACAGCAAACCCAGCCAGATCATAATCTGCGCCATGATAAAGCCCTGGCATTTCTGCTGTTTCACCGCCAATTAAAGCACAACCTGCTTGCTTGCAGCCCGTTGCAATGCCGGCAATTACATCCCGTGCCATCGCAACATCAAGTTTTCCAGTGGCGTAATAATCGAGGAAGAACAGCGGTTCAGCGCCTTGAACCACGAGGTCATTGACTGACATTGCTACCAGATCAATGCCAATGCCCTTATGGATGCCCGTGTCGATTGCAATCTTCAGCTTGGTGCCAACACCATCATTGGCGGCCACTAAAACCGGGTCTTTATAGCCGCACGCTTTCAGATCAAACAAACCGCCAAAACCGCCAAGTGCCGCATCAGCACCTTTGCGCCGTGTTGACTTGGCCAGAGGCTTGATCAAATCCACCAGATTGTTGCCAGCCCTGATATCCACACCTGCGTCAGCATAGGTTAAACCAATTCGTTTCGCTTGTTTGCCGTCGCTCATGCCGCTAGTTTGCCTCAATTCCTGTATTAAGCGAATTATCTATGCGCTAACTAGCCTGAAATTGAATTGGAATCAAAGCCTGCAAAGGCAAGAATGGAATGAGTGTTGAGAACTTTTATTTATCTCCTATGCATCTGCAACATCCTGGTTTTCGGGAACGCTGCATTTGCATCTGGCCCAGTTGAAACAAGCCCCTTCGCTGTGCAAGGCGTTGAGGTCGATATTACTGATGCCAACGCCGCCGCCGCCAAAGAGAAGGCCCTAACGGAAGTGCAAATGAGGGCTTTTGTTGAACTGGCGCAAAAGCTGGGCAATGCGGACATTGCGGCAGAGATGGCAAAACTTGAACCCAAACAAGTGATTCCACTTTTGAAATCGCTTTCAATTGAAGAAGAAAAAATAAGCCCTGGCCGCTACCAAGGGAAATTTACAGTTAGGTTTCTGCCGGAAAAAATTAAGCCTCTATTTTCAAGAGCTGGCATTGATTTGCCAGCAAGCCAAGGTCCTGCGATGTTGGTGGTTCCTGTTTGGAAAAACGAACAAGGCCAAACATCACTGTGGGACGATAACTCTTGGCGCAAAGCATGGCTCGGCCTGAATGCGCAACAAGCGCAAATTCCATTGATTATCCCGCTGGGCGATCAAGATGACAGTTCGTCTTTGAGTGTCTTGGATGTCACCAGCAACGACCCCATCAAACTCGAAAAGTTGCGCCGTCGTTATGATGTAAAAACGCTGCTCGTTGCTTTTGCAGAAGCGGCTCCCGAAGGTGGGATACATGCACACATGGTTGGCACTTCGCCGCTGGGCAAAATAACGATCGATAAAGTTTACACCGCAGATACGGCCACGGTGAACGATTCGGCCATCATGGCCGCTCAGCGCTTCCATCAGTTGATGATGGATAAATTCCGCAATGATCAGGCTAAGATTGCAACAAAGGCAGCCAACCCTAATGCGCCTCAATCCGTTGCTGTGGCGATTCCTTTTACGAGCCCAACAGCGTGGAACGGCTTGCGCGCCCGCATATTATCAACGCCGGGTGTTTTAGGAGTCGATGTTACAACGCTAGATGCGCAGGGGGCTTCGGCCAAATTAATTTACTCTGGCAATCTGGATGAGATGCAATCGTCGTTTCGGGCCTCTGGGTTGCAGATGACAAGATCAAGCGGGGCGTGGACAATTGCGCCAATTTAAAAAGTTTGCAGATTTAAACCAAGTCGGAGACTCGCAATGACATTGCAGCGGCAAACCATATTTTGGATCGGAACGTTTGTCGTTTTGATTTTGTTGCTGTGGCTGCTGCAGAGCATTTTGTTGCCTTTCATCGCTGGTTTCGTGTTGGCTTATTTTCTTGATCCTGTGGCTGATCGTTTGGAAAATCTCGGGCTGCCGCGCATCGTTGCAACCAGCATCATTTTAGTAACGGCAATTTTCGCAGTTGTGTTAATCGCCGTGTTGGTTCTGCCTGTTGCGGCAGATCAATTGGTGAAGTTGGTGGCTGATCTCCCCAATGTAACCAAATCCCTTGTTCAGCGTTTTAATGAACAGGCACCAACGCGAATTAAAGATATGATCGCCAACTCTGGCACCGATTTACAAAGCCAGCTGAGCGATTATGCCGCCAAAGCCGCAGTTTGGATTGCAGGTTTTTTAGCATCATTGTGGACCGGAGGGCGCGCTTTAGTCAGCGTTCTTTCTCTGATCATCATCACACCAATCGTTGCGTTTTATCTTTTGGCGGATTGGGATCACATCGTTGCAAAAGTGGATTCGTGGTTGCCCCGCGATCATGTTGAAGAACTGAGATCAATCGCCCGCGATATTGATACGGCATTGGCTGGTTTTATTCGCGGCCAAGGCACAGTCTGCCTCATATTAGGAGCATTCTATGCTGCTGGCCTGACACTGGTTGGCTTGAAATCCGGCATGGCAATTGGTTTTGCCGCCGGGCTATTAAGCTTCATTCCATATGTCGGAGCATTGATAGGCGGCGTCATGGCAATTGGCGTGGGGCTAGTGCAATTCTGGCCTAACGAGGCGAACGTACTATTGGTCGCAGGAGTTTTTCTTGTAGGGCAATTTTTAGAAGGAAATTTCCTGTCGCCAAAACTTGTTGGGGGCTCCATCGGACTTCATCCCGTATGGATGATGTTTGCACTATTTGCATTCAGTTATGTTTTCGGATTTATGGGATTATTACTTGCCGTTCCAATGGCTGCCGCAACGGGCGTGTTCGTACGTTATGGTTTGCGGCGATATCTCGGCAGCAAATTCTATACGGGCATAAATGGCGCAAGCGAGCCAACGTTGATTCCGTATCAAGGAAACGATGTCGACAAAATCTGAACAACTCCTTCTTGATTTGCCGCACCGGGAAGCTCTTGGCCGAGAAGATTTTTTGGTCACGTCTTCAAATGCAGCGGCAGTGGAGTTGGTCGACCAATGGCCAAACTGGCCGTCCTACGCGGCTATCATTGTTGGGCCAGAAAGTTGCGGAAAATCCCACTTGGTTGAAGTGTGGCGGCAACGCAGTGCGGCGCTGAAAATCCAAACTGCGGATTTGATAACGTCTCATGTGCCAAAATTATTAGTAGGCCAAACTGCGGCGATTGAAGATTTGCACGAGGGTGCAATTGACGAACGCGCTATTTTCCACGCGCTCAACTTAGCCAAGCAAGAAGCAAAATTTATCCTCTTCACCTCCCGTCAGCCCCCCAATCATTTGCGATTTCAAATTCCCGACCTGTCCTCAAGGCTAAATTCTTTGCCAGTTGTGCAAATTGAAGCGCCAGATGACGCACTTCTGAGGGGGGTTTTGGTCAAACTCTTCGCCGACCGCCAACTCACAGCCGATGAGGGGCTAATCAATTACACACTTCTCCGGATGCCCCGTTCACTGGCAATCGCGCGAAAACTTGTGGCCGAAATCGACCTTTTGGCTTTGACTGAAAAAGCCGAGGTTAGCAAAGCACTGGTTGGCAGGGTTCTCACAAAATTGGAAAATGTCGATTTATTTACGACACTTTAGAGTTGTTTCACATAACCGTATAAATTGGATAGTATAGCAGTAGGGTTCAACAGGAAGCCCACGGATGAATGAAATTTCACAAAAGTCTCATTTGATGCAAAGCCCATCGAGATTTTTCAATCGCGAATTATCTTGGCTTGAATTCAACATGCGTGTTCTGGAAGAGGCGAGAAACGCGGCTCATCCTCTGTTGGAACGCGTGCGCTTCCTGTCGATTTCAGGCAATAATCTGGACGAGTTCTTCATGGTTCGCGTCGCAGGGCTAGTGGGCCAATTACGCGAACAGATCATGGAAATTAGCCAAGATGGCTTAAGTCCCGCTGAACAATTAGAAAAGATCCGCAAACGCGCCCAAGAGTTGATGGCCGAACAAGACCGCCGCTGGCTTCAGTTGAAAGACGAACTTCAGCAAAATGGTATTTCGATGGTTGAAGAAAGCGATTTAACCACCGCAGAACGCGTTTGGACAGATAATCGTTTTCTCGACCATATCTTACCAATTGTTACACCAATTGCCATCGACCCCGCCCATCCATTTCCGTTTATCTTAAATCGCGGATTCGTTATGGCGGTACAGCTGCGCCGCAAAAGCAACGGCAACCAAATGAAAGCACTGTTGCCCATCCCATCCCAGCTTGAACGCTTTGTGCGCTTGCCAGGGGAGCGTGCGCGTTTCATGTTGCTCGAAAGCATGCTGAGCATGTGTTTAACCAGACTATTTCCTGGCTATGAAGTGGAGGGCAAAGGCCTGTTTCGCATCATCCGTGACAGCGATATCGAAATTGAAGAAGAAGCCGAAGATTTGGTGCGCGTGTTTGAAACCGCATTGAAATTGCGCCGTCGCGGCGTTGTAATCAGGATGGAGGTGGATCGTGCATGCCCTGATGATCTGCGCAACTTTATTGCTGCAGAACTCGATGTTTCGGGCGATGTCACAATCATGACGGAAGGTCTGGTTGGATTTGCCGATACATCCCAGCTTATCCTTGATGAACGCCCCGACTTAAAATTCACCCCTTATGTGGCCCGCTTTCCAGAACGAGTGCGAGATCATGGTGGAGATATATTTGCAGCAATTCGCCAAAAGGATTTCGTAGTTCATCACCCGTATGAATCGTTTGATGTGGTTGTACAATTCATTCGCCAGGCAGCAAGCGACCCAGACGTGGTGGCTATTAAGCAAACGCTTTACCGCACGTCGCGCAATTCCCCCATTGTCGCTGCATTGGCCAAAGCCGCCGAAGCTGGAAAATCGGTCATCGCTTCAGTAGAGCTCAAAGCCCGTTTTGATGAAGAAGCAAATATTCAGTGGGCCCGGGATTTGGAACGGGCAGGGGTGCAAGTCATATTCGGATTTATCGAACTTAAAACCCACGCCAAAGTTTCAATGGTGGTGCGCCGTGAAGGCGGAAACATGCGCACCTACGTTCATTTTGGCACGGGCAATTATCATCCCATTACTGCGAAGGTTTATACCGATCTCTCTTTCTTCACGTGCGATCCACCGTTAGCGCGCGATGCTGCGAGATTGTTCAATTTTATTTCGGGCTACGCTCCGCCAGATAATCTGGAAAAGATTTCACTTTCGCCAATCAGCCTGAAGCCAACTTTATTGAAGAATATTCAAGCCGAGATTGATCACGCAGTAGCAGGAAGGCCAGCGCAAATATGGGTCAAACTTAATTCTTTGGTTGATCCTGAAATTATCGACGCGCTTTATTTGGCCAGCAACGCCGGTGTAAAAATTGAAATGGTGATCAGAGGTATCAGCTGCCTGCGGTCTGGCGTGGCTGGGCTTTCTGAGAACATTCGTGTGAAGAGCATCGTCGGCAGGTTTCTTGAACATTCTCGAATTGTTTGTTTTGGCGCTGGCCATGGGCTGCCTCATCCGAAGGCGAAGGTCTATATCGGCTCGGCTGATTGGATGCCGCGCAATTTGCACCGCCGGGTTGAAACCCTTATCCCGATTGAAAACCCAACAGTTCATGAGCAAATCTTAGATCAAATTATGGTCGCTAATCTGCGCGACAATCAGCAGAGCTGGGATCTTTTGCCTGATGGCACGTCGCTTAAAGTTACAGTCAGCAATAACGAAGAGCCATTTAATGCTCATCAGTTTTTCATGGAAAATCCGTCACTCTCTGGACGTGGCAGCTCTCTGAGCAGTAAGGTGGCACCTGCAGATAAAATTGTTAAAAAGAAGGCAGTGCGTACAAAGTGAAGTGGTATGATGGTTTCAGAACAGTTCCGCCAAGCTATCGTCCGGTAGCTGTGGTTGATATCGGTTCAAATTCAGTTCGTCTCGTAGTTTATGACGGTTTGCGCCGGTCGCCTTCTCCCATTTTCAACGAGAAAATATTGTGCGGTCTTGGCAAAGGCGTAGCAATCACCGAGCGGTTAAATGAGTCTGCCATAGTGCGCGCTTTGCAAGAACTGCGGCGTTTCAGAACTCTGGTCAAACAGATCGGTGTGAAAGAAGTCTATGCTGTCGCCACCGCTGCGGCACGCGAAGCAAAGAACGGCGCTGAGTTTATTGATATGGCGGAAAAAGCCCTCGGTGTTGGCATCAATGTGTTGACTGGCAAAGAAGAGGCCCGATATGCGGCACTGGGCGTAATCGCAGGCACGCCAGAAGCAGACGGCATCGCGGGTGACTTGGGCGGCGGTTCGCTTGAATTAATCGACATTCATGAAGGCAAGCTTCACGACGGAATTACCCTTCCGATTGGGCCATTGCGCCTGATTGATCTTGCAGGCGGTTCAATTGAGCGCGCTAAAGATATAGTCGATGAGTACCTCGCAAAAGCTGATATTCTCAAGCAATTAAAAGGTCGAACATTTTATGCCGTCGGCGGCACGTGGCGCAACCTAGCGCGCATTCATATGGCGCAAACCCAGTATCCGTTGCACGTACTCCATCATTATATGATGACCGGGCAACAAGCCACTGGCATATCCGATTTGGTTTCTGGCCTCACTTCAACATCCTTGCGTAATGTCAAAGACATGTCAAAGTCGCGCGTTGAAACGATGCCGTTTGGTGCATTGGTTCTCAATCGTTTGTTGAATTTCGGCGATGCCAAAGACGTTATGGTATCAGTTTACGGTGTTCGTGAGGGTTTGCTTTTTTCCAAACTGCCACGCCGCAAAATGCAGTCTGATGCATTACTGGCTTCGTGTTGGGATTATGCCCGTCGTTATGCCAGGTCTCCGGCCCATGAGCTTGAGCTGTGTGATTGGACCGATCAGCTTTTCGGAAAAGGAAAGATGGAGGAGAATGAGGAGGAGACACGGCTGCGTTATGCTGCATGTCTTCTAGCTGATATTGGTTGGCGAGCCCACCCAGACTACCGTGCTGACCGGTCTCTCGGAATGATCTCTCAAGCCGCATTTGTGGGCGTCGATCATCCGGGCCGCGTTTTTTTAGCCCTGACAGTTTTCTATCGCTATGAGGGCGAAACGATGAAAGATGATCTTACGCGCCTGCTCGACGAACGCCACATCGAACGCGCCCATTTGCTGAGTTCAATTTTCCGTCTCGCCTATATTCTTTCAGCGGCCATGCCCGGCATGCTTCCTAAAATTGGATTGAAGTTAGGCGATAACAAGACGCTCGTTTTGACAGTGCCAAAGAAAATCAAAGACCTTATGGGAGAGCGTGTTGAGAAACGACTGGCGGGCTTGGCTTTTGAAATCGGACGAACACCCAAGGTGGTTATAAACTAGCTCTAACTTGCTGGTTTTGTGTAGATCATCGTTTTGTCATCGCTATAAGCTTTTTTCCAACCAAGCTGATCAAGAAAACCATTACGCAGATCATCGGATGGCAGCAGTGTCCACGTAACTTTGTTTCTGTCGATCACATCTTTAAACAGTTTCGCGCCATTGTGCCTGCCCGAATCAATGTAATCGGGAAAGAACTCGCCTGTGAACAATTGTTCAGCGCGACCATCTATAAAAGTTTTGATGCCGTGAAAAATCAAACTTCCGCCATAACGATATTCATTAAAAACATTGCCTTGCAGATTGTTGCCAACGGCAAAGGCAATCGGCTTTTCAGCCGCGGTATCCTCAGGGGGAGCTGGTATTGTATTGTGCAGAAAGAACAATACTGAAACTATTGCGCCGATACTAATTGCGCCTGCAATTGGCGCAAACCACTTTGCCACCAGATTTTCGAGTGGGTCTCTCGCGCGAGCCAGCCATTTGGCCAAAGATATATCAGGATAGCGATCTGCGATATTAGGTGCGATCACAACGGGCACAAGCAGGAAGAAGACATAGACGAAGCGACCATGCGTCAACATCATGTTCAACACAAAGATGATGAACAGCGTTTTCGCCCAACCCAAATTCATGCGTGTTCCGATTAATCCGGCAAGCGCTGCCAACGTGAAATAGATAATGACGATGTCGTCTTTAGCATTGAGCGGCATCCATTCTTGAATGTATGCCATGGCCTTATTAGTCGCCATCATCTGCATGCCGATCCGAATGGGTTCATAGCCGTACGGATGAATCATCGCAGCGACCGGACAGAGTATTCCAAACAGCACCCATTTTAATAAAAGCGACCTGTCGTTAAAACGGATTTTTAAGAAGATGTGCAGGAATGCAAACCCTGCAATCACGAACGCCAGTGTGAAGCTGCCATGCAGATTAGCCCAAGTTGTAATCAGCGCCAGCAGCCAGAAAGGTGGGACTTGCTTGGCTTCTGCCGCGCGGAACAAGCGGCCTGTAAAATAAATTGCAATCGGCAATGTAAGGATATGCGGCCGCGCAACCACAACAGGGTTCATCATGTTGATGACAACGATCGCAAACAAAGCAGCAATGGTCGGGTGAAGATGACGCGCCAATTCACGAAACAAGAGCAGAATACTAGCCACAGCTGCCAACAAAGTGAGCAGCATCACGCCGTTCCATCCCCATAACTTGTATGAGCCGGCAAATAATACTTCCGAAAGCCATTCCTTGGAAACGAAAGGTTGGCCAGCATAAGTATAAGAATAGCTATCAGTTATGGGCAGATGGCCGGAATTCAGAATATCAGTGCCAAGCTTAATATGCCAGAAAGTATCAGGATCGCCGAGAAGCAAAGCAAACTGTTTGAGGTATGTGGCGCCCATACTGACCACAATCAACAGGCCAATCAACATGGCAAAACGGTATGGATGAGTGGACGACGCAGTCATGGATGGCCTCACAAAACGAGTTGTTCAGGCCTTTTCGCAGATGGAGTTTAATTGGCCCTTAACCGCGCTTGATTAACACCGCACGGCCATTTTCCATACCAATGCAAGCTTTACCGTGTTTTATGTCCAATGCCATATTTCCAAAAACCTCGCGCCTCCAACCATGAAGCAAGGGCACATCGGCATTATCATCAATAGCCACAGCATCAATTTCAGCTGCACTTGCCAGCAATTTGGGCGCCACGTTTTCAGTTTCGCACGCCACTTTCAACGCAAGTTTCAACACTTCGGAAACGGCCTGTTGTGCAGCCGACATTTCTTCGCCACGTCCTTTGAAATCCGGAATCGTCTTGGGGTCCCGTGCCAAACCATGTGCAACAGCTTTCAAAATAGCGGCACCCATTGATGAGTTCGCTGTACCTTTTGATACCAGACGAAGCTCATTAATCGATTCTGGTTTTTGGGGCATTTGAATGGCGATTTCGGCCAACGCTTCATCTTTCAATATGCGGCCACGCGGAACGTTGCGGTTTTGTGCCTCACGCTCGCGCCAAGCGGCAATCGACATCAACACACTAAACTGCTTCTTATTTTGAATACGCGCTTTGATGCGTTTATAGCTTTCATCAGGATCGACGCGGTAAGTGTCGGGCGATGTAAGAACTTGAATCTCATCATCGAGCCAACCTTCGCGCCCTGTCTCGTGAAGCATGGCTCGGAGCTTTTCATAAACCACACGCAGATGAGTCACATCGGAAACAGCATAGAGAGATTGTTTGGAAGTCAGTGGCCTGCGCGACCAATCGGTAAATTGCGAGGATTTATCAATCGAAGCGCCAACAAGTTTTCGCACGATTGCTTCGTAACCAACCTGATCGCCAAAGCCGCACACCATGGCCGCAATTTGCGTGTCGATTACGGGGGTAGGCACTGCGCTTGAAAGCTGGATGAGGATTTCGAAATCTTGCCGTGCAGCATGGAAGACTTTGAGCACGTTTTGGTTGGCCATCAGTTCGAAGAAAGGTGCAAGGTCAATGCCCGGCGCCATAGGATCAATCAATACCGCCTCTTCTTCGCCAGCAATTTGAATGAGGCAAAGTTTCGGATAATAAGTTGTCTCGCGCAGAAATTCGGTGTCGACAGTGATAAATGTTTCCGAAGCCATGCGTTGGCAAAACGATGCCAGATCTTGTGTTGTTTCAAGTGTGACCACGGTTTGCGGCGGCAGGGTGATGACATCTGTTTTTAGCATTATTTGAACACCCGGCGAAAAATCGTATCAACATGTTTGGTGTGATAGCCAAGATCAAAAAGCGCTTCGAGCTCAGCAGGTTTCATCACGGCGCTAACTTCTTTATCAGCCTTGAGCAAATCGAGGAAATTGCCTTCGCCGCGCCACACCGGCATGGCGTTGCGCTGCACAGCGGAATAGCTATCCTCGCGGCTCATGCCTTTTTGCGTGAGCGCTAAAAGAATGCGTTGCGAGTGAATGAGGCCACCCAAGCGGTCCAAATTTTTCTGCATGTTTTCTGGATAGACAAGCAACTTATCAATCACACCAGCCAACCGCTTCAATGCGAAATCAAGATGAACAGTAGCGTCAGGGCCAATGCCGCGCTCAACCGATGAATGCGAAATATCACGCTCGTGCCACAACGCCACATTTTCCATGGCGGGGGTGACCGCAGAGCGCACAAGGCGGGCCAGACCTGTCAGGTTTTCTGTAAGCACCGGATTGCGCTTATGCGGCATGGCCGATGAACCTTTTTGGCCTGGCGAAAAATACTCTTCAACTTCCAAAACTTCGGTGCGTTGCAGGTGACGGATCTCTGTAGATAGGCGTTCAATTGAACTTGCAACAACGCCCAGCACGGCAAAGAACATCGCATGACGATCCCTTGGGATGACTTGTGTGGAAACGGGTTCAACACTGAGGCCGAGCTTGGCGGCCACATGTTCTTCAACTGATGGATCGATATTGGCGAATGTGCCGACAGCACCAGAGATAGCGCAAGTGGCCACGTCCTTGCGCGCGACAACCAGCCGTTCGCGTGCGCGCTCAAACTCCGCAAAAGCAAAGGCCATCTTTAATCCAAATGTAACAGGCTCGGCATGAATGCCATGGCTGCGGCCAATACAAACTGTATTCTTGTGTTCCAGCGCACGCTTTTTGAGAGCAGCCAGCAATTCATCAATGTCTGCGATGAGTAAGTCTGCGGCATGCGTAAGTTGGATGTTGAAACAAGTGTCGAGCACATCAGACGACGTCATGCCTTGGTGCACAAAGCGGGCCTCTGGTCCTACGATTTCAGAAAGATGAGTGAGGAAGGCGATCACGTCATGCTTGGTGACGGCTTCAATTTCATCAATGCGCGCAACGTCAAATTTAGCGTTGCGGCCCTTTTCCCAAATCTTTGCCGCAGCTTCTTTAGGAATGGTGCCCATTTCTGCCATCCGGTCAGCAGCATGCGCCTCAATCTCAAACCATATCTTAAAGCGCGCCTCTGGAGACCAGATAGCTGCCATTTCTTTGCGCGAATAACGGGGGATCATGTGGGGCCTTAGTGTTTTTGTTGGCCCGCTCTAACAAATTCGTGACGCAATGACCAGCGCTTTGGGGCGGGCAGGGGATATGTTCGGTATATCCCATTCCATCTCTTTGCAGAGGGGGGTGTGGGATGAACTAGAACGCCTTGAACGTTACAATCGTAAATGTATCCCTGATGCCCGCAATCGTCTGCACTTTTTGCGCAACGAAATGGCCGATGTCTTCATTATCTTGAAGATAGAACTTCACCAGCAAATCATATTCGCCGGCAGTTGAGAAAATCTCTGACGCAATTTCCTTATCGGCGATGGCGGTGGCCACTTGGTAAGATTGGCCGAGTTCACATTTAATTTGGACGAAAAAAGCGCGCATTCAGTTTCACTCAATTGTTTGAAGATTCGGCGCGGTAAGCACCTTGGCTCCAATTATACCACACAAAGCGCGGCGGCTGCACCTCGCCTTTTGCATCAAAAGCCAACGAACCCAAAGCAGTCTCAAAGGATTTTCCCGAACGCAGATAAGAGGCTATGCCTTTGCCATTATGTGCGCCAGTTTGCACGGCGGCTACGGCATAAAGTTGAACCGCTGCATAGCTTGGCAGGGTGGCACCATCAGCATTGAAACCTGCAATTTTCAGGCTCTCGATGACTTGCTTGGCTTGGTGTGCAGATTGTGGATCGGTGGCAAATGTAGCGCTGGTTTTTTCCCCGGCTTCAGCAGCGCTTGCCCAATATTGTTCAGTGATCAAGCTATCGGCACCGTAGAGTTTGATAGCTAATCCTTTGGTCTTTATAGCCACCGCAATGTTGCCCGCATCGGATGCAGAGCAGGCGAGATAGGCTGAAGTTGCGCCATATTTTTGTAAATCTGAGATCAGACTTGAGAAGTCTTTTGCATCAGGTTTTATTTTCGCAGCAATTATTGGGACTTTGCCATACGCGGTAATAAATCGAGTGGTGAGCGCCAAGCCAACCGCGCTGCCATCATCTATCACAGCAACTTTTGTTTCAGGTGTTTCCTGGACGATACGGCGGGCGGCCACCTCGGCCTGCATATCGTCGCGCGAGGCAATGCGGATAACGTTCCATCCAGCACCTTTGGCCAAACTTGGCAAACTAGCCGATGGGCTGATCATGGGAATGTTGGCGGCCTCATAAATTTTAGCACCAATCAAAGCCGCATTGGAACAGAAATGGCCGATGATAACGGCTGCACGGCCAGTCACAAAGCCTTTGGCAACCTCTTCTGCTTTGCGATTATCGCAAGCGTCATCACCAACATCGAGCACTAACTGCTCACCCGATATGCCACCCTTGGCGTTGATTTCGTCGATCGCCGCCTGTGCGCCATGCACCATTTGCTCGCCAAAAAGCGCATATTGGCCGGTCATCGGGCCAGCAACACCGACCACGATATCAGCGTGCGCGGTCGACGAGAGCGCCACTAAAAGAATGAAAGGTGCGATGCGCAAAGCCGCTCGTCTCCAAAATAAAAAAAGCCTCGCGTGATGTTACTCACGCGAGGCCCGTTCAAGCAAGTCGAAGCTTATTGAATTGTTGGATCTTCAGCATAGTTGCCGTTGGCAAACTTATACCAAACATATTTTGCATCTTTCACATCGCCCTTAGCATCGAGTGCGAGATCGCCAAGAACGGTCTTCACAACGTTGCCAGCGCGCAGCCAACCCATGATAGCTTTGCTGTCAGTGCCTTTAGTGGCAGTTGCAGCAGCAGCATACATTTGGATTGAAGCGTATGTGTACAGTGTGTAGCCTTCTGGATCGTAGTTAGCAGCCTTAAACTTGGCTACGAGATCCTTAGCAGCTGGGTTGCTGCGTGGCTCTGGTGCGAATGTGAAGATCATGCCTGTGGCAGCTTCACCAGCAATGGTCCAGAATTCAACGTTGTTCATTGAATCGCCAGACAACATTTGAGCCTTAGAACCTTGTTCGCGCATTTGCTTCAAGATCAAAGCGCCTTCTGGGTGATAACCGCCCATATAGATCGCATCAATGCCAGCATCCTTCATCTTGGAAACGAGAGCTGAGTAATCCTTTTCACCAGGATTGATTGATTCAGCCATAGCTTCTTTCAAACCAGCAGCGTTCATTGAACCCTTAGTGGCATCAGCAAGGCCTTTGCCGTAAGCTGATTTGTCATCAATGATAGCAACTTTTTTGCCAGCAAAATTCTTGGCCAAGAAGTTACCAGCTACAAGGCCTTGCGCATCGTCACGACCGCAAACACGGCCAACGTTCCAGCCACCTTCATCGGTGAATTTTGGATTTGTTGAAGCTGGCGAGATTTGTACGATACCATCTTCTTCGTAAACCTTCGAAGCTGGGATTGATGAACCTGAGCAGAGATGGCCTGCAACAAACTTCACACCCTTTGAACCCATTTGCTGGGCAACAGCCACGGCTTGCTTTGGATCGCAAGCATCGTCACCGATTTCGAGAACCAGCTTTTCGCCGTTCACGCCGCCAGCAGCGTTGATGTCTGCCACGGCCATTTCAGCGCCGCGCTTATATTGTTCGCCAAGAGCTGCGAGCTGGCCAGTGATCGGGCCAACAGTTGCAATGGTGATATCAGCCAAAGCTGATGTCGCTGTCAAAGCGGCAGCAAAGCTGATCGCAATGCCAGACAAAAGAAGTTTCTTCATGTAGTAGTCTCCCTATAAGTTTTGTGACCAATGGTCAGTCGGGGTGGAAACCCCTTGGAGCGCAGCTTCGCTCAAAGAGGCCGGATTGGAAAGGAAAAAACGACATTCCTTTCAACAATATTGAATAAATTTATGTCTTGTCTCGCCAATTGAATGGGCCGCTCTTCACATACAGCCAAGGATATTTTTCTGTCATTTGGTTAACGCGGGTCATGCGGTATCCGAGCAATGCAAAGCATACGACAACGGTCGTTTGAGTTATATAATAAAGCCCAGATGTCAAAGTTTCTTGATAAAGCGCAAAATGTAAAAACCGTAGACCAGCGCCCAAAATCATCATGTAGACGACGAGCAACCAAACCGGCTGCCATCCCTTGGCAGCTGAGCGGCCCGCCATGTAAGCAGCACCCCCGCCGCCAATCACAGTGATAATCAGAAAAACCAAAAAACTGTTTTCGTATAGGAAGCCCATAAAATTAATGCCCTCCTTCAAGATAAGCCGCGCGCACTTCTGGGCTTTTCAGCAATTCAGCACCCGTACCACTCATCGCGATTTTACCGTTCACCATCACATATGCGCGGTGAGCCAAGCGTAGAGCATGGAATGCGTTTTGTTCAACGAGAAGTACTGTCAAACCTTCCTCTTCGTTCAGCTTCTTAATTGCTGCAAAGATTTGTTTCACAATAATGGGAGCCAGACCGAGCGACGGTTCATCGAGCAGCAGCAGCCGAGGGCGGGCCATTAAGGCGCGACCAATGGCCAGCATTTGTTGTTCACCACCGGAAAGCGTGCCGGCGCGTTGATTGCGGCGCTCTTCAAGGCGAGGAAACAGCGCAAACACCTTCAACAAGTCTTCATCAAAGTGCCGAAGCTTATCAACCGTTGCACCCATTTGCAGATTTTCAAACACGCTCATGCGCGGAAAGATGCGGCGGCCTTCGGGCGATTGCGCAATGCCGAGATGCACGATTTCATGGGTTGGCATTTGAGTAATGTCTTTGCCATCAAGCACAATCGATCCAGCACGGGCGCGCGGCGTTCCGCATATGGTCATCATCAAAGTGGATTTGCCAGCACCATTCGCGCCAATCACCGTGGCGATTTGCCCTTTGTGCACTTCAAAATCGATGCCTTTAAGCGCTTGGATTTTGCCGTAGAAAGTTTCAACGCCTTTGCCTTGAAGAAGAATCTCGCTCATTTGCGGCCTCCCTCTTTAAGCGCTGGCTTTTGTGGTGAGACTTTCTTTAAAACTGGTGCAACAGGCATTGGCCTCGCAATGGCTTCCTGCACAATTTCAGCAGGCGCTTCATCTTCTTCAACACCCAGATAAGCACGGATCACCGCAGGATCATTCTTAATTTCGTTTGGTGTGCCATCAGCAATCTTGCGGCCATAATCCAAAACCACAATGTGATCTGAAATGCCCATCACCACGCTCATGTCATGCTCAATGAGAAGGATTGCCATATCGTGATCATCACGAACAGAGATCAATAATTTGTTGAGCTCATCTGACTCGCGCGGGTTCAAACCAGCGGCAGGTTCATCGAGGCAGAGCAGACGAGGGTCGGTGCACATGGCGCGCGCGATCTCGAGGCGACGTTGCG
>JAYTSN010000366.1:0-3044 GCA_043745625.1 Aestuariivirga sp.
CAAAACCTTGGCACCCTTGGTGACCATGTTTTCGATTTGTGCAAGTTGGTTTGGAATGTCATCTTCAGCATATTGCAGATCGGTTGTGTAACCCATTGCTGTGAATTCTTTCACCATAGATTCGCCGTCTGAAATCCAACGTGTGGACGACTTGGTTGGCATTGAAATGCCGATCAGGCCCTTTTCAGCAGCAACGGCTGAACCCGCAGCAACAGCTGCAGCAACGCCGGCAACTGAGGCGATAAATGTTCTACGATTAAGCATAATATCCTCCCTAAAACAAACAACACGGCTCAAGACTTATTCTTGCAGCTTCCGCTGTCTTGAGGAGCAGTCATAATTGCAGTTTGACCAATCGGCAAGTGCTATTGTATGACAATTAAAAAGTGCAAATGAACAAGAGCGAAACGAAAAGCAAAAATAATCTGCACGTCAAATTTGCCCGAAATATAGGCGAACGTATTTTGCTGGGCGAATTTGTGCCAGGTAGTTTGCTTCCCAATGAGGCTGCTTGGGGCAAGGCATTCGGCGCCAGCCGAACGGTGGTGCGCGAGGCGCTTAAAACCCTCATGGCCAAAGGTCTAATTGAATCCCGCCCTAAAATTGGCTCCCGCGTTTTGCCGCGCACCATGTGGAATATTTTGGATCGCGATGTTTTGGAATGGCACCACGCAGCGGTGGATCGCCATGCGTTTATCAGGTCAACCCAAGAGGTACGCAGACTGGTCGAACCTGGTGTCGCCTTGTTGGCCGCCAATAAAAGAACGCCTGCACAATTGGCCAGATTGCAAGACGCTTTTACAGCCATGAAAAAAGCCAAAACCACACCCGAAGCTGTTGAGGCGGACGTCGAATTTCACGAGGCCTTGATGGCTGCGGCCAACAATGAATTGTTGCTTCCCTTCGGCATTATCATCGAAAAAGCTTTGGGCAATCTCTTTGATTTCACCACAAACTCAAACCCAAGGCCTAAAGCCGCAATCAAACTGCATGAGCGGGTTCTACTGTCAGTCATTGCCGCAAATGGCGCAGCCGCCAGTAAGGCCATGCAATTGCTGCTCAACGATACCGATGAATTGATCTCCAAGCCCGTTCGAAAAACCAAAAGATAGTTTTTCCCTACACTAGGCTTTCAAACCGATTTTAAAGGCCGCCAGATGGGATTCCTAGGGTAGGGAGATATGGGGGTAGCTTAGAATGAAAATTTCGCCATAGCGCCAAATTCACCCAGTAGAAATTGAATTCACGCTATAGGAGTGTTTGCTGGGTGGCTCAACCTGAGCGTTTGGAGCGACTGCGGCGATCCTTGCGCAATAATCTTGCCCCCGTCGATATGAACCACATCTCCAGCCAGCCGCATCACTTCCTCAATGGAGTGGCTGATGTAGATAATTGGAATCTTGGTTTGATCGCGCAGAATTTCAATATAGGGTAAAATCTCTAACTTTCGCGCTTCATCAAGCGATGCCATGGGCTCGTCCATCAACAGCAAACTGGGGTTGGACATCAACGCGCGTCCAATCGCAACGCGCTGTTTTTCGCCTCCCGATAAATTGATCGGCTTGCGCTTTAACAAAGCATCCAAACCCAGCAATGAAATGATGTGGGATGTTTCTGGCACCCCTCTGTTGAACCTGCGACCATAGTCCAAATTCTGCTCAACAGTTAAATGCGGAAATAGCAATCCATCTTGAAAAACATACCCGGTGCGCCGCTGGTGTGTGGGAACATTCACACGCAATTCTGAATCGAAAAGCACCCGTCCATCAACGACAATGCGGCCCTGCGCAGGCTTGACCAAACCAGCGATCATATTGGTGATTGATGATTTGCCCGAACCAGATCTTCCAAACAGCGCTGTCAACCTGCTGGTCGTCTGAAAGTCTACGTCAATCAACGTTGCGCCCAGCTGATGTTTGACACGAACTTCGAGGCTCATGAAAAATCAGTCCGGTGATCAATGCGTTTTGCGAGATGTTCCGAAACCATCAGGGCTGCCAGCGAAATCAAAATTGAGATAATTGTCAACCTTGCCGCACCGAAGTCACCATTCGGCACTTGCAGAAAATTATGAATAAGCGAGGGCAGCGTTTGCGTTTCACCTGGAATATTTGAAACGAAAGTAATCGTTGCTCCAAATTCTCCCATCCCCTTAGCAAAAGATAAAATCATGCCCGCCAATATTCCGGGCAGGGCAAGGGGCAATGTAATCGTCGCCAAAACCCAAAAACGATTAGCACCCAAAGTGCTGGCGGCCGCTTCAAGCTTGCGGTCAACTGCATCAATTGAAATCTTGATGGCCCGCACCATCAAGGGAAAGCCCATCACCCCGCAGGCAAGCGCAGCACCTGTCCAACGAAATGAAAATGTAAGGCCCAAATAAGTATCAAGAAATTTGCCAATGGCACCCTGTTTTCCAAACGACAAAAGCAAAAGATAACCTGTAACTACGGGGGGCATCACTAAAGGCAAATGCACAACGCCATTGAGCAAAGATTTACCCCAAAACCGCCCACGCGCCAGCACCAACGCAGTCAAGATCCCAAGCGGCAAGCTGAACACCATGGCCCAAAATGAGACCTTCAATGAAAGTGCAACAGCCGTCCATTCTTCAGCACTGAGTGAAAGCCAAGCGTTCAAAATTTAAGGCTTCAAAACCACAAAGCCCTGGGCTTCAAAAATCGCCTTGGCTTTGTCGGACTGTAAATATTTCAAAAATTCAGCAGCATCAGGAGTCTTTGATGAGGCCACGAGGCCCGCTGGATAGATGATGGGCGGATGACTATCCGACGGGAATGTGCCAACCACTTTCACATCTGCATCTGCCTTTGCATCTGTTGCATAGACAATGCCCAAAGGCGCTTCACCCAGTTCGACCAGCCTCAATGCTGCGCGAACGTTTTCGGTTTGCGCCACTTTGCCTTCAACTGAAGTCCAAACACCCAGCTTTTCCAAAGCAGCCTTGCCATATTTTCCAGCTGGAACTGAATCCACATTTGCCATCGCCAATTTTCCAGTACCCACCGCATCGGCAAGTTCAAAGC
>JAYTSN010000367.1:0-3037 GCA_043745625.1 Aestuariivirga sp.
CGGCTGCGTTCGCCTTCCACAACCTTAACATTTACAATCACCGTGTCGCCGGGGGCGAAATCGGGAACCTGGCGCTTGGCAGAAACGATGGCCATTTGCTCTTTTTCAAGCTGCGCAATGATATTCATGATACTCAATCCTATTTTCGAAGTTGGGGGCCTTTAGCCTGTAAATTTGGATAAATCAACCTTTGGGCTTGATATATTTGTCCCAGAGGTCGCCACGTCGGTTTTTCGTTAATTCTTCGCGTTTTAACCGCTTCCAAGCGGCAATTTTGGCATGATCTCCCGATTGCAAAATGTCTGGCGTATCCAGCCCCTCCCAAATTCTGGGCTTGGTGTAATGCGGGTGTTCTAGCAGCCCGTCTTCAAAACTTTCTTCCGCATGCGACTGATCATGCCCCATCACACCCGGCAGCAGGCGGATAACAGCATCGAGCAAAACCAACGCTGCGGGTTCACCGCCAGAAAGAATATAATCACCAATCGAGATTTCTTGAAGCTGGCGGTTTTCAATCACCCGCTCATCAATGCCTTCAAAGCGGCCGCAGATGATCATGCAGCCTTCGCCGCTTGCCAGTTCGCGCACGAGTAGTTGTGTCAGGGGCCGACCACGCGGGCTCATCAGCAAGCGCGGGCCCTTATGCGGTGTGGCATCAATCGCCTTAGCCAGAATATCCGGCTTAATCACCATGCCAGCCCCACCGCCTGCGGGGTGATCATCCACGGTGCGGTGACGATCAGTCGTAAAACTGCGAACATCATGGGCAGCATAAGACCATTTGTTATCGTCCAAAGCCTTGCCAGCAAGTGATTGGCCAAGCGTGCCCGGAAACATGTCGGGAAAGAGAGTTAAGATTTGCGCATCAAATGTCATCACGTTTGCCCTCCTCCAAATAATCCTCTGGCAAATCCACGATTACTTTTTCAACAGTCGCAGAGGCGATGAATTTCTTGGTGTATGGAATAAGCACGCTTTCGCTGCGCCCCTCCACCTTCACATCCATCAAATCGCCTGCACCAAAATTTTCAAAACCCACAATCACACCCAGCATCACTTCATTTGCTCCGTACACGGAGGTTCCGATGAGATCGTGCATATATAATTCATCGCCAGAAGTTTTCGGCAATTGCGCGCGATTGATAAAAAACTCCGTGCCCTTCAACGCTTCAGAACGATTACGATCTGTCACATTTTTCAAGGTCGCAATAAAATCAGTTGTCGCAGGTTTCAATTTGGTGATTTCGAATATCTCGCCAGTGGCAGACAAGAGTGGGCCATATGTGGCAACCGCTTTGGGATCAGCGGTGAAGCTTTTCAACTTCACTTCACCGCGAATGCCATGTGCCCCAATAATAACGCCGACCGATATGAGATCGCGCGGCGTCATTTAAATATTACGCAGCTGGTGTTTCAGCAGCAGCTTCAACAGGCGCAGCGGCAGCGGCCTTGGCAGCTTCAACTTCGGCAATGGCCGCAGCTTTTGCAGCTTCAACTGCAGCAGCTTCAGCAACCTTTGCAGCCTCAGCAGCGGCAGCAACTTTAGCCACAGCATCAGCAGCCAGCTTTTCACGCTCCATGCGCTTCTTGCCTGGCAGTGCCTTGTTTGGATTGTTGCGCACTGGGCGCTTGGCAACGCCTGCTTTATCGAGGAAGCGCAGAACGCGGTCTGTGGGTTGAGCACCCTTCTTCATCCATTCAGCGGCCTTGGCACCATCAAGCTTCACGCGGTCTGGCGCATCCTTTGCCAACATTGGATTGAACGCACCAATGATGTCGATGAACTTGCCATCACGAGGTGAAGTCGCCGCAGCAACCACGATATGATAGTAAGGGCGCTTCTTAGAGCCTGCACGTGCGAGGCGGATTTTAACTGACATATTTTAGTCTCCTATTGATTACGATTAAAATTATTTCTTCTTCCCCAAACCGGGAAAACCTTTGAAGGGATTGCCACCAAGACCCGGCAAACCGCCAAGGCCCGGTAATTTTGAACCACCCAAACCGGGCAGGCTTGGTGGCGTTGGAATACCGCCGCTATCCATCATATCGCGAAGCTCCGGCGGCAATGAATTGGGATCCATGCCAGCCAGTTCTGCCTGCATCTTTTCCATCTCAGCAGCATCAGGCGCACCCTGCCCGCCCATCAGCTTGCCAAGCATGCCTTTGCCTTGGCCCATCTGCTTCATCATGGTGGCCATTTGCAGGTGCATTTTGAGCAGCTTGTTGATTTCTTCAACCTTGGTGCCAGAACCAGCGGCCACGCGCTTCTTGCGCTTACCATCCAAAATTTTTGGATTGCGCCGCTCAGCCTTGGTCATCGAACCAATAATGGCGAGCTGTTGGTTGAACACTTTTTTTTGAAGATCCATGCCTTCAATTTGTTTCTTCATCTTGCCCATGCCGGGCAACATGTTCATAACGCCACCCATGCCACCAAGCTTTTCAATCTGGCGCAGCTGATCAGCCAGATCATTCAGATCAAACGCGCCCTTGCGCATCCGTTCCGCAATTTTCTTGGCCTTGTCATGATCAATATCAAGGGCCGCACGTTCAACCAGAGAAACCACATCGCCCATGCCGAGGATGCGTCCGGCAATCCGGTCGGGATGGAAATCTTCCAGGCCATCAAGCTTTTCGCCTGTACCCAATAATTTAATTGGTTTACCCGTCACAGCGCGCATGGAAAGTGCAGCACCCCCACGGCCATCGCCATCAATACGTGTGAGCACAATGCCGGTAATGCCAATTTTTTGGTCAAATGAACGAGCAAGGTTCACAGCATCTTGCCCAGTCAGCGCATCAACAACGAGCAAAGTTTCCTTTGGCTTGGCGATATCTCGAACCGCAGCGGCTTCGGCCAAAAGCTCTTCATCAATATGAAGCCGCCCCGCCGTATCCAGAAGCACCACATCATAAGCACCTTTGCGGGCCTCAGACATCGCACGTTTGGCGATTTGAATGGGCGTTTCGCCTTTAACGATGGCGAGTGTGTCAACCTTGACTTGCTGGCCGAGGATCGCAAGTTGTTCCTGAG
>JAYTSN010000368.1:0-8698 GCA_043745625.1 Aestuariivirga sp.
GCCCTTCCTGAAATCGTCCTCGCTGTTCTGGCGATGATCTTGTTGATGGAAGGCGTGTTCTCTACGAAGGTCACCACGGGTGCCATCCGCGTGGCCGCCATCGCCGCCTTCATTGTGGTTGCTGGCATGGTCGTGTGGAAATCCGGCACAGGCACAGTCACGGCTTTTGGCGGAGCATTCGTGGCTGATCCATTTGCTCGTTTCATGAAAGTGTTGGTGCTGTTGGGTTCTGCAGTCACACTCGCCATGTCGGGCCGCTATTTGGCCCGCACCAAGATGGACTCGAATGAATATCCCGTCCTCATCATGCTAGCCACAGTTGGCATGTTGATCATGATCTCCGCCAATGATTTGATCACGCTCTATATGGGCCTCGAAATGCAATCTCTGGCCTTATATGTGGTCGCCGCCATCAACCGCGACAGTGCCAAATCATCTGAAGCTGGACTCAAATATTTCGTCCTTGGAGCACTCTCGTCGGGCATGTTGCTCTATGGCGCGTCACTTGTTTATGGTCTCACAGGTCAAACTGGTTTTACTGCCATCGGCAATGCCCTGGCCGTGTCAGGCTCGAACCTCGGCATCATTTTTGGCGTCGTGTTTATTATCGCTGGACTCGCATTCAAAGTCAGCGCCGTGCCCTTCCACATGTGGACACCAGATGTTTATGAGGGTGCACCTACACCCGTCACAGCATTCTTTGCCGCCGCGCCAAAAATTGCCGCCATCGCCTTATTTTGCCGTGTCATGGTCGGTCCCTTCGCAGCGGTGATGCATGATTGGCAACAGATCGTCGTGTTCGTGTCGATTGCCTCAATGGTGCTGGGTGCATTCGCAGCCATCGGCCAAAATAACATAAAGCGCCTGCTGGCTTATTCTTCGATTTCAAATATGGGTTTTGCTTTGGTGGGTCTTGCTGCGGGTTCCGTTGAGGGCATTCAAGGCGTCATTGTTTATATGTTGATCTATATGGTCACCACATTGGGCGTGTTCGCCTGCGTCATCGCCATGCGCCGCAAGGGCGTTTATGTCGAAAACATTTCAGACCTCGCAGGTTTGGGCCGCAACAATGGCGGCCACGCGTTCGTGCTTGCGATGTTGATGTTCTCGCTCACCGGCATTCCACCGCTGGCAGGTTTCTTCGCAAAATATTTCGTGTTTCTCGCTGCCATTCATTCTGGTCTCTTCGCGTTAGCTGTCATCGGCGTGGTGGCAAGTGTCGTTGGCGCATATTACTATTTGCGGATCATCAAGATTATGTATTTCGATGATCCAGCACAGAAGTTCGATGAGACAGATACAGAAGTAAGTTGGGTAATTTATGCAGCAGGCGCGTTCTCGCTTCTGTTTGCTGTCTTTGCCCAACCGTTAATTCAACTTGCAGCAAATGCTGCCGCATCTTTGTATTAACTTGGTTCAAATCCTCCACTATAACACGATCGATAGCACCAACACCGAAGCGCGCAGACTTTATGAGCAAGGCGAGCGCGGGCCAATTTGGATTGTGGCGGATGCGCAAAAGGCGGGCAGGGGCCGCTTAGGAAGGCAGTGGCATTCACAACCCGGCAATCTCTATTCCACTCTGCTTTTTCCCTGCACAGCACCACCCGCTAAACTGCCGCAAATCAGTTTCGTTGCCGCCTTGGCGGTCCATGATGTCGCAACCACTTTCGTCAAAATCTCATCTATCACTTTGAAATGGCCCAATGATTGTTTAATAGACGGCGCCAAATTTTGCGGAATTCTCTCCGAAGTGATAGCGCCATCGCAAATAGCCCTCGGTATCGGCATGAACATCGCCCATGCGCCCACTGATATCCCCTATGCAGCTACGCATCTTAAAGGCACAACTGTTAAAGCGGCTCATGAAGTATTATCTGCAAGCCTACAAAATTGGTTCAAAATCTGGAACAATGGTCAAGACTTTGAAACCATAAAATTGGCCTGGGAGTCCAAGGCGCTTAACCTCGGCAAAGCCGTTTCAGTAGACACAGGACGCGCAATACGCCAAGGCATCTTCAAAGGTCTGGATGAGGACGGTGCTATGATCCTCGTGCAACAAAACAACACTGAAATTACAATCCACGCAGGTGATGTCCGCGTACATCAAACAAAAGAGAACCACACGGCATGAACGCCAAGAAGAACTACGAACCCTTAAACGATCTCGTCATTCTGCCACTGGGCGGAACAGGCGAAATTGGCATGAACTGCTATTGCTATGGAGTGGGCCCCGCCAATACCCGCGAATGGTTGATGGTCGATCTGGGCGTAAAGTTCGGTGATGAAAATGAACCGGGCGTGGATGTGATTCTGCCCGACGTTGGCTTCATCGCCAAAAACCGCAAGCGCCTTTCCGGCCTTGTCATCACCCACGCCCATGAAGATCACATCGGCGCAGTAGCAAGGCTTTGGCCGCAACTGAAATGTGAAGTGCATTGCACGGCTTTTGCCGCTGAATTGATGAAACTGAAATTCCGCGAACATGGGATTGAAGAAGATGTGCCGGTCGTTATCCACAAGCCGCTAAAACCATTCACCCTCGGCTCTTTCACACTCGAGTTTGTAAACGTCACACACTCGATTCCAGAATCTTGCGCGCTTTATATCGAAACAGCTTACGGAAAAGTTCTGCATTCCGGCGATTGGAAGATTGATCGCACACCACTTCTCGGGCCTACAATAAATGAAAAGCGTTTCCGCGAATTGGGTGACAAAGGCATTGATGTGCTGGTCTGTGATTCCACCAATGTGCTGCGCGAAGGCATGTCTCCCTCCGAGCAAGATGTCGCCGCCACGTTGACCGACATCATTACCAACGCCACAGGCCGTGTGGCCGTTACCACGTTTGCTTCGCATGTGGAGCGCATTACTTCCGCCGTCAAAGCCGCGCGTTCCGCAGGCCGCGAAATTGTGATTGCGGGCAGGGCGATGCGTAACACCATCGAAGCCGCGCGCATTTGCGGCTATCTGAAAGACGCTGGCAAATTCCTTGATGAAGATGCGTTCGGTTATCTGCCGCGCGAAAAAATTATGCTGCTCTGCACTGGTAGCCAAGGCGAACCGCGCGCCGCCATCGCCCGCATCGGTGAGGACTCACATCCCAATATAGCGTTGGAAGAAGGCGATATGGTCATCTTCTCCGCACGCACCATACCTGGCAACGAGAAGGTCGTCTCCGCCGTGCATAATAATCTGGCGCAGTTGGATGTCGAGATCATCACGGCGGATGATGCTTTGGTGCACAGCTCCGGCCATCCGCGCCAAGGCGAACTCAAATTGATGTATGAATGGGTGCGCCCGCGCATCGTTGTGCCGATGCACGGTGAGCCGCGCCACCTGCGTGCCCACGCCGCATTTGCCAAAGCCCAAGGCATCAAAGAAACGCTGATCCTCGAAGATTTAAAAATTGCAAGGCTATGCCCAGGCCCCGCCGAAATCATCGACGAAGCCCCAGGCGGACGCTTGCATGTGGACGGCAAATTAATCGTCGATAGCGCAGACGGCCCTGCCAAACACCGCCGCAAATTATCATTTGCAGGCATCGTGTTTGCCACCGTAGTCATTACCGAAAAATTCGAACTGGCTGAAGATATGGTGGTGATTGCCGACGGCGTCCCCGAAGGCCTAGACGAAGACTTCGCCGAAGCCGCCGAAAAAGCCTTCGAGTCGATGCCACGCGCAAAGCGCAAAGACGATTCAACAGTAGAAGAAGTGGTACGCACCGCAATCCGCCGCGAGGCCGATAACATCTGGGGCAAGAAGCCCGTATGCAAGGTTGTGGTGGTGCGGGTTTAAAGTTTGTCTTCGCCCGCAGGGCGCTAGAGGACGAGGGTGACGAATCCCTTCGCCTGCTATAATCCCACTCACCATGTCCAAAAAACCAGTCGAACCGCCTCAGCCGCCTCGCGAAATTGAAGGCGTTGAACTTAAAGACGCATTAGAACAGCGTTATCTCGCCTATGCTTTATCCACCATTATGCACCGTGCGCTTCCCGATGTGCGCGACGGTTTAAAGCCCGTGCATCGGCGCTTGCTGCATGTGATGCGCATCCTCAAACTTGATCCCAACACCGCGTTCAAAAAATGTGCAAAAATCGTGGGCGATGTGATGGGCTCGTTTCATCCCCATGGCGATCAGTCAATTTATGATGCTCTCGTGCGCCTCGCCCAAGATTTCAGCGCGCGCTATCCGCTGGTCGATGGTCAAGGCAATTTTGGCAATATCGATGGCGATAGTGCAGCCGCATACAGATACACCGAAGCGCGCATGACCGAAGTGGCGCGGCTGCTGCTCCAGGATTTGGAAGACGACACGGTTGATTTCCGTCCCAATTATGATGGCACGGTGCAAGAGCCCGTGGTGCTGCCTGGCGCATTTCCCAATCTGCTCGCCAATGGTTCAACCGGTATCGCCGTGGGCATGGCCACATCAATCCCGCCACACAACGCGGCCGAGATTTGTGATGCAGCTCTATACCTGATCAAAACGCCAAACGCAGGCGTTGAAAAACTAACGCAATTTGTTGTGGGCCCAGATTTTCCAACGGGCGGCATCATCATCAACAAGCGCGAAGAAATTATCGCGGCTTATACGACGGGTCGCGGCAGTTTCAGCGTTCGCGCGCGTTGGGAGAAAGAGGAACTGCCCAAGGGGGCTTGGCAAATCGTCATCACCGAAATTCCATACCTCGTGCAAAAAAGCCGCCTCATCGAAAAAATGGCGGAACTGCTGAACGATAAGAAGCTAACACTGCTGGGTGATGTGCGTGACGAGTCCGCTGAAGACGTGCGCGTGGTGTTGGAACCCAAAACCCGCAACATTGATCCTGAAGTGTTGATGGAGCAAATGTTCCGCAATACCGAACTTGAAGCTCGCATTCCGTTGAATATGAATGTGCTGAGCAAAGGCAAAGTGCCACGCGTCATGTCGCTGCGTGATGTCATCCGCGAATGGCTCGATCACCGCAAGGAAGTTTTGCAACGCAAATCCAACTTCCGTCTTGCTGAAATTGCACGGCGTTTGGAAATTCTCGGCGGTTATCTGATTGCTTATCTCAACCTTGATGAAGTGATCCGCATCATCCGCGAGGAAGACGAGCCAAAAACTTCATTGATGAAGCGCTTCAAGCTCACTGATAATCAAGCCGAAGCCATTCTCAACATGCGCCTTCGCGCTCTGCGCAAGCTTGAAGAAATGGAAATCCGCACCGAGCATGATAAGCTGACAAAAGAGCAGGGCGACCTCAACAAGCTTTTGAAGTCAGATGATGCGCAGTGGGAAACCGTTTCTACCGAAGTTAAATCGATCAAAGAAACCTTCTCGAAAAAAACCAAGCTGGGTGCCAGACGCACTGATTTTGCCGAAGCACCAACCATTGATGTTAACCTCGACGAAGCCATGATTGATAAAGAGCCTGTCACCGTGGTCTGCTCAGACAAAGGCTGGATCCGTGCCATGAAAGGCCACGTGGAGGATGCCTCCACTCTGGTTTACAAAGACGGCGACAAAGAAAAATTCGTAGTGAAAGCCTCAACCACCGATAAAGTCATGCTGTTCTCATCTTCAGGTAAATTCTTCACACTTGATGCGAACAAACTCCCCGGCGGCCGTGGCCATGGCGAACCGGTGCGCTTGCTTGCAGAGATTGATGCTGCAGATTCCATTGTAGCGCTCTTCATCTACCAAGCCGGAGCAAAGCGACTACTCGTTTCTACAGATGGTGATGGCTTTGTAGTGTCAGAGGACGAATGCCTTGCCAACACGCGCAAAGGCAAACAAGTCCTGAATGTTAAAGCCCCAGTCGAAGCTCTGGTCTGCGCGCCGTACCTTGCAAATGCTGACCACGTGGCGACAGTTGGCGATAACCGCAAACTCCTCATCTTCACATCCGCCGAGCTTCCGGAAATGTCACGCGGCAAAGGTGTTCGTCTGCAAAAATTCAAGGATGGGGGATTGTCTGATGCAATCTCCTTCAATTTGAAAGAAGGCCTAACCTGGCTCGACAGCTCCGGCCGCAACTGGACGGTGACAGAACTTGCCGAATGGATCGGAGAGCGTGCACAATCAGGCCGACTTCCACCGAAGGGTTTCCCGAAAAATAATAGATTTTCATAAAACCTGTTTGGTTTTGTAAACGAAATCTTTGCCATCTTGAGAGCAAACTGTGGACGAAACGAACCAATCCCCCATGTATTGGAGTTTGGTCTCGATTAAATTTCATCCCTTTATCGTCAGCTCATTTAAAATAGATAACGTGCGCGAAAATAGGAATGACAAGGTTATGGAATTAGGCGGCAGAAAATGTTGGGTCGGAGATATTGGGTAGATGTTGGGAAAATTGGTGCCGTCGCCAATGATGATGTATTATACTCCTTAATCGAAGAGCGCAAAAGATTTGATCTTGGTCAAGTCCGTTTAACGACCGGAGATCTTGGAACTGAAATCAAATGGCATGTTCAATCGCCGTGCCATGCTTCGCTCTATGCAGCGATGGATTGGTTGACAACAGCAAAAAGTCCTTTCGTTTTGCGTTTTTACATCTCGGGATGGTTTGAAGAATTTCACCGCACTTATCAAGATGTGATGCGCCGTTTTGAAGACATCGTAGCCCGTGGCGACAGGCATTTTACAACACGCACCATGGTACAGCAGTTCGAATTGAATGAAAAACCATTGCCTGATTTGATTACAGAATGTTTAAATTCTCCAGCATCTGCTTTGGACTATGCTGTTGAGTGCGCTTATGAAGAAAGCTTCGAGCAATATTCTGTTGAACGGATTGGCCCCAAATCGGTCATCAACCAAGTGTGGGGGCCGTTCCCATCGTCATTTCCATGCTTGTCCACGAGCCAATATGGTAAGGTTGTAAGCCAAGCCTATCATGAGGTTTTTGTAAGCGGAAAGCCACGTTATGATCACGTTTTGGCGGCCATGCGGATGCCTGATAATGTTTTATTCTGGGTTCCCTATCACCGTCTGGTTTTGCCTAAGAAAGCAAATGGCAGCAAACCATCCGTCCTTGTCATCTCGGAATTAAGCCAGGTTGATATAAAACTGATATAACAACCCCTGCGCGAAATTAAATCCACATGGGCATTTACCACTTATTTGTGACTCACCATTATAAATTGTTTCTCATCGCTCAACAGTTGCGCGAACCGGGGCAGATAGAACATGGAAGGTCAAGAATTGTGGGTGCACGAGGGTCGTATTGTTACACGACCCCAGGGTGAACACGGAGTAATCTGTTCAGATCGCGTTTTGCTGCAGCAGAAAAATTATGTGAAGATCGAAACCACTAAATCATCAGTCAAAATTCAGTGGTATATGTCTGCTGCTAACTGGGCGTCATTGTTCTTCATTATGAAGTGGATCACAAATTTTAACGGCCCCTTCAAACTCGTCTTTTTCAATGCAGGCTGGTTCGAGGAAAATTACGTTACGACAGAACAAGCAAAACGACGCATCGACCAACTAATTGGAAAAAGTGATGTCCGCCTTTCATCAAAGGTTTTCACGAGAGACTTTCTAGGCTCGATTTCACCTGTTGCTATGGAACTTGTGCAGCTTCTTAAACAAGGTGGCCCTGACGAAAGCAAAGCCGTCATTTGCGAAGTTGATGTAGAACGAGAGAAAGTTGAAGTCCAACACGTCGGCAAAGATTCAGTGCTCGCTGGCATTTGGGGTGAAGCACGAATGTCTTATCCGTGTCAAACCGGCCATAGCTACGATAAAATTGTATCCAAAGCCTATTTTCGCGCCGTAAACGAAAACCGCCCGATTTACGATCAAGTGTTGGCATCAATGGTAACGCCCAACGGCAACGTCCATTGGATCAGCTATCAACGCGTGATATTTCCAACTCTGCGTAAATCTGCAACTTCGAGATTGGTAGCCGTCAACTGTGCACTTGCACCAGTGGATATTCCGGTGTTCTAGTCAGCATCTCGTGCACAATATTTTCGAGTGCATTTTGGTCAACGAGCGCTAGATACTCAACACTGTCAACATCCCTTGAGGCCCACTGCCAGCGCAATATACCGCGCTCGATCGTGGTATAACCAATGCGGCCCAAATGCCCGTGCCGCGCCATCTGCTCGCTCGTCAGGGCCCAAATGGCGTCGGGGTTCCATTTGATCACCGAAAGAAAAAGCCCAAGCCTCGTAAAGCTATCGAATACATTGCGTGCCTTCACATGCTTGGCCAGCCACAACTCACCATGATAAACCAAATTGCCACGTAAATTTTCAGCCACGCTGCCCATCGGAGCATTGGAATGGCTTGGAACCATAAGTTCTTGGCGCCGCATATAAACGCCAATCATATAATTGGGCAGCCAGTCCGCAAGGCTAGTATCAATGTGATCATACCGGAAGGCTTGCAATCCGACTGGAGTGCCATCGGCATCCTCAAGCTGCATCCAAAATGCCCGCTCACGATCAAAATTGCAAACCTCTGCGTCATGCATGGGTCCAACCCGGTAGCCGCGCACCGCCAACTTGGTTTGATCAAGTTTTTTCAAGTCATTGCTAACTGAAACAGAATATCCATTATTGCGCAGATCGGTAACCATGTTGGTCACCAGACTCGTCAATCCCAATGGATCTTTTATACCAATTTTTCTCATCGACTCCCCAAACCCAATGGAAGCTCTGAGGGTGATTGACCGCAGTGTCAACGTTAAAAACAAATCTT
>JAYTSN010000369.1:0-2985 GCA_043745625.1 Aestuariivirga sp.
GTTTGAACCAGTCCAACAAATTTAAAGGGTGATGGGCCGAATGCCTACTATCAACCAGTTGATCCGCAAGCCACGACTTGCGCCAACATACCGGAACAAGGTTCCGGCGATGCAAGCTTGGCCGCAAAAGCGCGGTGTTTGCACCCGTGTTTATACCACAACGCCAAAGAAGCCGAACTCTGCTCTCCGTAAGGTGGCTAAGGTTCGCCTGACCAATGGTTTCGAAGTGGTGAGCTACATTCCAGGTGAAGGCCACAATCTTCAGGAGCACAGTGTTGTCATGATCCGTGGTGGCCGTGTGAAAGATTTGCCAGGCGTTCGCTATCACATCATCCGCGGTGTTTTAGATACGCAGGGCCTAGTTAAGCGCCGTCAGCGTCGTTCGAAATACGGCGCGAAGCGTCCGAAGTAAGGGGATCAAGATATGTCACGTCGCCACCGCGCCGAAAAACGCGTTATCAATCCAGACCCAAAGTTTGGTGATCTCATTTTGTCCAAGTTCATGAATAATCTCATGACACAAGGCAAAAAATCAGTTGCTGAAGGCATTGTTTATGGTGCTTTTGATCTGGTGATCGCCAAATCTAAGGCTGACCCTATTCAGTTGTTCCATCAGGCTCTCGACAATGTGGCTCCGGCCATTGAAGTTCGTTCACGCCGCGTTGGTGGTGCGACATACCAAGTTCCAGTTGAAGTTCGTGCTGAGCGCCGTCAGGCGCTTGCCATTCGCTGGATCATCATTGCTGCACGTAACCGCAATGAAAAGACAATGGTTGAACGCCTCTCTGCTGAATTGATGGATGCTGGCAACAATCGCGGCACCGCAGTCAAGAAGCGCGAAGATACCCACAAGATGGCCGAAGCGAACCGCGCATTCAGCCACTATCGTTGGTAAGAGATTTAGAGAATTATGGCACGCACTCACGAACTTCAGAATTATCGTAACTTCGGCATCATGGCTCACATCGATGCTGGCAAAACGACTGCCACTGAGCGGATTTTGTATTATTCTGGCAAGACGCACAAGATTGGCGAAGTGCATGACGGCGCTGCCACCATGGATTTCATGGAACAAGAACAAGAGCGCGGTATTACTATTACTTCAGCTGCGACTACCACTGTTTGGAATGGTATGCGTCTGAACATCATCGACACTCCAGGCCACGTGGACTTCACGATTGAAGTTGAACGTTCGCTCCGCGTGCTTGACGGTGCCGTTTGTGTGCTCGATTCAAACCAAGGCGTTGAACCGCAGACTGAAACAGTTTGGCGTCAAGGCGACAAGTATAACGTTCCTCGTATTGTGTTCTGTAATAAGATGGACAAGACTGGCGCATCGTTTGAACAGTGCTTGAAGGATATCAAGGAACGTTTAGGCGCTCGCGCTGTTCCAATTCAGTTGCCTGTTGGTGCTGAGGCCAGCTTCAAAGGAATCGTAGATCTCGTTCGCATGAAAGCCGTTATTTGGGATAACGAAGAACTGGGTGCTACCTATCACGACGAAGAAATTCCAGCTGATATGCTCGATGCTGCAAAGCAAGCACGCGCAGACATGATTGAAGCCTGCGCTGAGCTCGATGAAAAAGCGATGGATGATTATCTCAATGGTATTGAGATGGATAACGCAACGATTAAGAAGCTTCTTCGTAAAGCTGTTTTGAACGCTTCGTTCTTCCCAGTGCTTTGTGGCTCAGCCTTTAAGAACAAGGGTGTTCAACCTTTGCTCGACGCAGTTTGCGATTATCTGCCTTCACCATTGGATCGTCCGGCCATTAAGGGCATTGATGTGAAGACTGGTGGTGAAACCACACGTCCTTCATCCGACACTGAGCCACTGGCTTTGTTGGCGTTCAAGTTGATGGATGACCAATATGGCATTCTTACATTCTGCCGCATCTATTCTGGCGTATTGAGCAAGGGCACTTCGCTTTTGAACTCAACCCGTGACAAGACAGAGCGCGTTGGTCGCATGGTTCTTATGCATGCTAACAACCGCGAAGAAATTGCTGAAGCCCATGCTGGTGACATCGTTGCTCTCGTAGGTCTCAAGGATACACGCACGGGTGATACACTTTGCGACGCGTCTAAGGCTGTGATCCTCGAAAAGATGGAATTTCCTGAGCCTGTTATTGAAATGAAGGTTGAACCCAAGACTAAGGTTGACCAAGAAAAGATGGCCGTGGCTTTGTATAAGCTTGCTGCTGAAGATCCATCCTTCCGCGTTTCGACTGACTCTGAATCAGGTGAAACCATTATAAAGGGCATGGGCGAACTTCATCTTGATATTAAAGTTGATATCTTGAAGCGCACGCACAAGGTTGAAGTGACTGTTGGTGCGCCGCAGGTTGCTTACCGTGAAGCCATAACCCGCAAGATTACCAAGGACTACACACATAAGAAGCAGACTGGCGGTACTGGTCAATATGCTCGTGTTATCTTAGAAATTGAACCTGCTGAAAAAGGTGCTGGCAACTCGTTTGAAGCCCGCGTCGTTGGCGGCTCGGTTCCGAAGGAATACATCCCAGGCGTCGAAAAAGGCTTGAACTCGGTTCTATCCTCAGGCCCGGTCATCGGCTTCCCAGTGGTTGACATGAAGGTTGCATTGATTGACGGCGCTTATCATGACGTTGACTCTTCTGCGATCGCTTTTGAAATCGCTACACGTGCAGCAATGCGCGAAGCTTTCGAACAAGCTGGTGCAGTTCTTCTTGAGCCAATCATGAAGGTAGAATGCACTTCGCCTGAAGAATATCTCGGTGGTGTGATCGGCGACTTGAACTCACGTCGCGGTCAGATCCTGGGCACAACAACACGCGGCAACGCACAGATCGTGAATGCGATGGTGCCACTGGCCAACATGTTTGGTTACATTAACAATCTGCGCTCGATGAGCCAGGGTCGTGCTTCTTACACGATGCAGTTTGATCACTACGAGCAAGTTCCACGGAACGAAGCCGACGAAGTTAAAAAGAAATACGCTTAAGA
>JAYTSN010000370.1:0-8645 GCA_043745625.1 Aestuariivirga sp.
CCACGTTGATTATGTGATTCTTGTAGTGTTGGCGAATTAGTCCAACTTCTGCCCCAACCGTCCGGCCAAATCCTGGATGAACTGCCAAGCCACGCGGCCTGAACGCGCACCCCGCGTTACAGACCACTCAATGGCGGCGGCGTGGAGGGCGTGGTTTTCAATTTTTAATTTGTGGTGTTTGGCATAGCCATCGACCATCGCAAAAAACTCATCTTGCGTGCAGTGGTGAAAGCCCAGCCACAGGCCGAACCGATCCGACAGGGAGACTTTTTCCTGGACGGCTTCGGAAGGGTTGATGGCCGTGGAGCGCTCGTTCTCAATCATATCACGCGGCAATAGATGGCGGCGGTTGCTTGTGGCATAAAAAATGGCGTTAGAGGGCCGGCCTTCGAGGCCACCGTCAAGTGCGGCTTTCAATGATTTGTAAGACGTATCATCGGCATCGAATGATAGATCGTCACAGAATATGATGAATTTGTATTTTTCGTGCTTGCGTACGAGTGACATTAAAGGAGGCAAGCTTTCAATATCTTCGCGGTGGATTTCGACGATTTTCAGGATGTTTTTGGATTCGGTTGAAACCACACGGTGCACAGCTTTGACCAATGATGATTTGCCCATGCCTCTTGCGCCCCAGAGCAATGCATTATTGGCGGGCAAGCCTTTGGCAAAGCGGCGCGTGTTTTCCAGCAAAGTATCTCTGGAATTGTCGACGCTTTGCAACAACGAAAGATCAACGCGGTTTACTTTGGCGATGGAAATGAGGCCTGCAGGTGCTGCGTTCCATATGAAAGCGGCATCATTTTTGAAGTCTGCTGCGGCAGGCGGTGCTGGCGAAATGCGCTCTAATGCATCTGCAATGCGGGTTAACTGGGTGATTTCCGTGGTTTTTGCCATTTTGTGGTGAGTTAATAAAACCGTTCAATACTATGTGGTTCGAGGTTGCAATGGCCTAAACCATAGCTATATTCCGCGCAAGTTTTGTTTCGCGCCGTTTTGGCAAGATCAACCTGAACTTTGACGAAATCGTCAAAGTACGAAAAAGTTGATCGATAATTTAAACTTAGGGCGATTTTGACTTTTCCGTGAAAAGTCAAAACGCTCTGGGACTTTTTGAGGAGAATTGAATGTTTGTAACTGAGGCTTTTGCCCAATCGGCTGCTGGATCACCAGGTGTCGGCGATCTAATCGGCTTTGTGGTGCCGATGATTGCCATTGCTGGCGTGTTTTACTTCTTCATGATCCGTCCACAGCAGGCAAAATTGAAACAACATCAAGCTATGTTGGGCAAAGCAGGGCGCGGCGACACGATCGTGACCAATGGCGGCTTAATTGGCAAAGTGGTGCGGGTGGTTGATGAAAACGAGCTGCTCGTTGAAGTTGGCGAAAACGTTAAGGTGCGCGTGCTGCGCCAAGGGATTGCTGATGTGCGATCCAAAGGCGAGCCAATGAAGGCTGAAACTGCCAACGATTCCAAAAAGAAATAAGGCGACCATTCGATGTTTCATTATGCACGCTGGAAAATTCTGGCGATCCTAGGATCGGTGCTGCTTTCGCTCTTCATTGCTTCTCCAAATGTTCTGCCGACGAATGTGCAGAAATACATGGCTGATAATTTGGGGTTGCGGCCATTAACTTTGGGGCTCGATTTGCAGGGTGGTGGCAATGTTCTGATGGCTGTTGACAAGAAAGATATGGTGCGCAAGCTGCAGGATCAGCTGACGGGCGATATTCGTGCAGGCATGCGCGATGCTAAGATTGGTTACAGCAACATTTCGAAAGTTGAGAATGGCGTTGCAGTTCGGATTATTAAACCTGAAGATTATGAAAAGGCTAAAACTGAACTGAACAAACTTCTGCAACCTCTCGACGCGGGTCTGTTTGCGGCTGGTACTGTTTCTAACTTATTCAAGCTCACCCAAAATGCAGATCAATTTAGCTTCACAATTGAGCCAGCAGGTTTGGATTCGAAAGTCTCCTCTGCCATTCAACAATCGCTCAAAATTTTTGAAAGCCGATTTAACGGCAGCGGTGTGACGGAGCCGATTTTACAGCAGCAGGGCAAAGACCGTGTGAGCATTGAATTGCCTGGCAAGCAAAATTTGAAAGCGGTTCTTGATACGTTGGAAACGACGGGTTCATTAAGCCTGACATTGCTTTGTGCAGAGCAACCGCAAAGTGCCACGCAAGCCGTTCCACCTGATTGCAAAGGGTTTCCGCAAAAGGAAGATGTTGACCGTTTAATTGCAAAGAAGAAGAAAGCTGCGGAAGATGCAAAGACCGAATATCTGAAACCAACTGAAGATGAGCTCAAAGTTCTTCCGCAGATGTGGCTCAAGACTGCGTCACGCGATTCAGTAAGTGGTGCCGATCTGGTTGACGCGCAACCGAGCTTTGATCAGAACAATCGGCCTGTTGTAAGTTTCAAGCTGAACCAACGTGGTGCTGTAAAGTTTGGCAAGTTGACGGCTGAAAATGTTGATAAACCGTTTGCCATTGCCCTTGATAACGTGATCATGAGTGCGCCGCGTATCAATGAAGCCATTCTGGGTGGTTCGGCGCAAATCTCTGGCAATTTTACGCTCGAAGAAACCCAAAAGCTTTCAGTCGTTCTGAAATCAGGCGCTTTGCCTGCAAAGCTAAATGTAATCGAACAACAAATCGTTGGGCCATCACTGGGCGCTGACTCGATTCGTGCTGGTTTACTTGCCAGTTTGGTTGGTCTGATCGCAGTTATGGTTTTTATGTTAGTTCCTTATGGTTTTTTTGGCCTGATTGCAGACTTTGCAGTTTTGATTAACTTGATCATGTTGGTCGCAGTCATGTCGCTGTTTGGTTTCACGCTCACACTTCCAGGCATTGCGGGCATTGTGTTGACCCTCGGTATGGCGGTTGACTCCAACGTTCTGATTTATGAGCGTATCCGGGAAGAATGGCGCAATGGGCGAACGCCGATTGGTGCTATCGAAACCGGCTTTAAAGCCGCGCTTTCAACAGTTACCGACGCTAACGTTACAACACTTATCGCAGCGGCCGTTTTGTTTGGCATCGGTTCTGGCCCCGTGCGTGGTTTTGCGGTTACGCTGGCTGTCGGCATTATTACAACTATGTTTACGGCGTTTACCCTGACTAGGCTGATCGTGGCTATGTGGGTTAAATATCGTCGTCCGAAGGAGATTGCTCTTTAATGCGTTGGTGGAAACCTGTTCGTCTTATCCCAGATGATACCAAATATCCGTTTATGCGCCTGTCGCGTTTCGGCTTCTCTATCTCTGGCTTGTTGTGCTTGGGTTCAATTGTCTTGTTCTCGACCATTGGTTTGAACTACGGCATCGACTTTAAAGGCGGCACGGTTATGACCATCCGTACCAAGGGTCCAGCCGAGCTTGATAAGCTGCGCACTGAACTCAACGCTCTTGGTCTTGGCAATGTGGAACTGCAGCAATTTGGCCCGCCAACCGATGTGAAAATTCGGCTGCAAAGCCAGAATGATGAAAAGGCAGAGATCGACGCCCAAGCAAAGGTAACGCAAGCTTTGGGCCCAGATGTTGAAATCCGCTCAAAGGAAACCAGTGGTCCAACTGTTTCTGCAGAAAAAACTGAGCAAGCAACCGGAGCTGTATTGCTAGCGATTTTGTTTGTGCTGTTTTATCTTTGGGCGCGGTTCGAATGGCAGTTTGCGATTGGCGCCGTGTTATCTCTGCTTCATGACGTTACGCTGACCATCGGGCTTTTCTGTTTGTTACGTATGGATTTCAATCTATCAATCATTGCCGCGATTTTGACGATCATCGGTTATTCATTGAACGATACTGTTGTGGTGTTTGACCGTATTCGTGAATACTTACGCAAGTTTAAGTCGATGGGGCTGGCGGATTTGATTGATCACTCAATCAACTCAGTGTTGCCGCGTACAATTTTAACTTCGCTTGCAACCATGATGGCATTGCTTGCTCTTTATATCTTTGGTGGAGAAGTTATTCGGGGCTTTACCTTTGCGATGATTTGGGGCGTTATTGTAGGCACTTACTCATCTATTTTTGTTGCTGCACCTGTATTGATCCTACTTGGCACCAAGCGCGAATTGCCTGCTTCTAGCGGTAAGGCTGTGGCTTCCAAGGCGTGAAATTTCTACCGCAGAAATACACTATTGCCTCATTCGGCAAAGGTGGCTTTCGCTTTGGAGAACATTCGCATTTAGGCAATCTGTTGGTGTTGCCCAGCGGTATGCGCGCTTGGGATGGCGTGGATTTTTCAGCCCTGCTGGTTGAACGAGCAGACATTGATTTTGTATTGATGGGAACGGGCAACCAGATGGTCAGACCGCCGAAATTTATGTTTCAATTTTTCGCCGCGCAGAATTTGCAGTTTGATTTTATGAACACCAGTTCGGCCGTGCATACCTACAATCAAGTATTATCCGAAGGCCGCCGGGTGGCTGCTGGTTTTTTGGCGGTTGAGTGATGGATGCTGATCTGCATTGCTTCGATCTCGTGCGGGCAGGGGATAAAGACCGCTTTCTCGCTTCTCTTTTTGCCCCTGAAGAAAAACGCAAACATCTGCATGCGCTTTATGCGTTCAACATTGAAGTGTCGCGCATTCCTGAATTGGTGAGTGACGTTGCCGTTGGCGAAATTCGGTATCAATGGTGGCTTGATACGATTGATGCGATTTATCGGGGCGAGGAACAGCAACACCCGGTGGCTCAAAGTTTAGCCGTTGCAATTTCTGTGGGGGATATCCCCAAACATGCTCTGCAAAATTTGGTGAAGGCCAAGATTTTTGATCTCTATGCTGATTCCATGCCAAGCATGACTGATCTTGAAGGTTATCTGGGCGAGACATCATCTGCGCTCATTCAAATGGCTTCACTGGTTTTAGGGCGTAAAGAAGCGCTGGAAAGTGCAGAGGCTGCGGGGCTGGCGGGTGTGGCATACGGCTTAGCTGGCATTATGCGCTCACTGCCAAGGCACCGGGCTATGGCGCGGTGTTATGTGCCGCTGGATTTGTTGAAGCAGCATGATTCATCGCCCGCAAATGTGATTGCCAATGAAAACGAAGCTTCATTAAATATTGTGCTTTCAGAGTTGCGCGAGAAAATCAGGCTGCGCTTGGAACAAGCGAGGAAGATGGCGTGGACAATAAAACCTGCTGTTATGCCAGCTTTTCTGCATGTTTCGCTCACTGAGGCTTATTTGAAAAAGTTGTATGCCGCGCGGGTGGGTGTTTTGAATGCTGGCGCGGATATTGCCCAATGGCGTAAGCAATTGATTTTATGGAAATCGGCACGAATGGACACATTTTAGTCATGTTCCTATTGTGAGACTAATATCTGAAGGGGATTCAAAATGAATTTGTCGATCCGTGTTGAGCGTTTGATCCCTGATTTGTTTACCACGGTCCTTCGGTTTCCAGTTGCGGTTTTTGCGGCGGTGGCGCTTTGCATTTATGTGAATATGTATGTGGTAGGGGATAGTTCATCAGAGCATTGGCAGGTGGTGATGGCGGGAATTGCCGTATTTATTGCCGGAGGTGCTGGGCATTTGATGGCGGAGGGACGTGCGTCGCGCTTACCTGTTTTGGCCGTGTTGCTCGGAATAGCGGCAGGTGGGTTGATTTATTTCAATCGATTTTTTCACTCGTCCGAATTGTTTTTATTTGGTGGGCTGTTGCCGTTGCTGATGATTGCGCCGTTTATGTTGGGCGGGGTAAAGCAGGGCGCGGTTTGGCTGTTTAATTTGCGGTTGGGCCTAGCGATTATTTTGGCTTTGATTGTTGGGCTGGTATTTGGCGGTGGCTTGACAGCTGTGCTTGCTGGGCTGGATTTTTTACTTGGTGTGAAGTTGGATCACAACATCTACGAGCGTGCGTGGGTGTTGGCGATGACGCTGGTAGGGCCGGTGTATGGGCTTTCATTGGTGCCGCGTAATTTGACCGATGAAGTTGATCTCAGCGCGCATCAGGGCAGCCTAATAGAGCGTGGTGTTTCGGTTCTCGTGAACTATGTAATGGTGCCACTGGCGTTGGTATATGCGCTCATTCTCCACGCATATGCGATCAAGATCTTGGCCATTGGCGAATTGCCCAAAGGGAAAATTGGCACAATAGTTTCGCTCTTTGCATTAGGAGGCACCGCCACCTGGCTGCTGGGGTGGCCGTGGCGCGAGACGGGTACGAAGTTGCTGCGATGGTTTATGCGGGGTTGGTTTTGGCTATTGCCGGTTCCTGCGACCTTGCTCAGCCTCGCCATTTGGCGGCGGGTAGCGGATTATGGGGTGACGCCTGATCGTTACGGCATCGCTTTAGTCGCGGTGTGGACGGCGCTGGTGTTTGTGTATTTGGTGCTGCGCCAGAACCGGGCTGATATGAGGGTGATTTTGGGGGCTGCTTCGGCGTTGCTGCTACTGGGCAGTTTTGGGCCGCAGGGCGCTTATAGTACGACGGGGGTGAGCCAATTTGCGCGGCTCAAAAGTTTTCTTGAGGCCAAGGAGGTGTTGAAGGATGGCAAGGTGGTGGCCTCGGTGCCTAAATTGGTTCAGGATGATTACGCAACAGTCGACGCTATTGTTTATGCACTTTCTAAAGTATCGCAGCTAAATCGGCTCAGCGATTGGTTTGACCATCAACGCATTGCAAACATACATTTGGATGAAGTTGGTTTCTCACCTGCTTATCAAGTTACCGGCCTGCTGACTGGTCGCGATAGAACCGATCAGACTGTAACTTTAACTCCGACACCCGCAAACACTGACGATTTCTATTTCATGGCTCGAAAACCAATTGATCGGAGTTGGGGCTTAAAATCTAGGTTTATTGGTCCGCTCGACCTGTGGGGCAATAATTTTCCGAGTGGCGTTTCAATTCGTATCGCTGCGACGAAATTGATTTTAACGATTGATCAAGTGGAAAGAAATACTGACCTTGAAACACTCCTTAGACGCCTAAAGGTGGAGGCGACCACCAATTTTGATCAAAGCAAAGTTGATCCTGTTGTTGCTGAGTTTGACCCGCACACTTCGATCATCATTAATCAAGCTAATGGCCAAAGCGGGAGCAACTTGTCCCTATCAAACATGAGTTTTTGGGTCGTGGTGCATGAGTGAAGGGGTGTTTTTTACTCTCCCCTCGAAAGGATAAAGGGAAATTAGGTTTGAAGCCACGCCCTGAAATCTTCCAATGCCCGCTGCGTATAAGCATGTTTCCGTGCCACGCCTTTGTCTTTGAAACTCAAGTTCTTACCATCAGCATTTTTCTTCGGTGCATCTGGTGGCGGCATCAGGCCGAAATTGATGTTCATCGGTTGGAAGGTTTGGGTTTTGTTATCGGTGGTGGCGATGTGGCCGCCGGTGATGTGGTTGATTAATGCACCATGGGCCGTCGTGGCGGGTGGAGTGGTATATGCAAGTCCCAACCGATCAGCGGCAGCCATCCGGCCTGCCATAATGCCCATGGCCCCGCTTTCAACATAGCCCTCAACACCGGTAATCTGCCCAGCAAAGCGCAAGCGCGGTTCAAGTTTTAGGCGCAGTTTATCGTCTAAGAGTTTGGGAGAATTAAGAAAAGTGTTACGGTGCAGGCCGCCCAACCGTGCAAATTCTGCATTTTCCAAACCGGGGATGGATTTGAACACGCGGATTTGTTCGGCATATTTCAATTTGGTTTGGAAACCGACAATATTATATAATGTTCCCAATGCATTATCCTGCCTCAGTTGAACTACTGCATAAGCTTTAACAGTCGGGTTGTGCGCATTGGTCAGGCCCATGGGCTTCATGGGGCCGTGGCGCAGGGTTTCGGGGCCGCGCTCGGCCATCACTTCAATGGGCAGGCAGCCATCAAAATAAGGCGTGGATTTTTCCCAGTCTTTGAAATCGGTTTTCTCGCCCGTGATCAGTTCATTGATGAAGGTTTCGTATTGCGCCTTATCCATGGGGCAGTTGATGTAATCCTTGCCATTGCCGCCGGGGCCAACCTTGTCATAACGCGATTGAAACCAAGCCTTTGTCATGTCGATTGAGTCGCGGTGGATGATAGGGGCAATAGCATCAAAGAAGGCAAGGCCTTCATCGCCGGTTTTGGCCCGTATGGCTTTGGCGAGATTTTCAGACGTAAGCGGGCCCGTGGCGATGATCACATTGTCCCAATCCTCAGGTGGTAGCCCGTCAATCTCACCGCGCTCGGTAGTGATCAAAGGGTGCGCATTGATGCGCTTGGTCATCTCGGCCGAAAAGCCATCACGGTCGACCGCTAATGCACCACCTGCGGGCACTTTATGGTTTTCGGCCACGGCCATCATCAACGATCCTGCAAGGCGCATTTCTTCATGGAGAAGACCAACGGCGTTATTGTCTTTATCGTCTGAACGGAAAGAGTTTGAACACACCAGTTCGGCCAAGTCCGTTGTTTTATGCACATCGGTTTGAACATGGGGGCGCATTTCGTGAAGGATTACGGGAACGCCTGCGTTAGCTGCCGCCCAAGCGGCCTCGCAGCCTGCCATGCCGCCGCCAATAATGTGAATAGGTTTTAACATTTGTGCTGGCTATCACAGATAAATTCCAGTGGCCAGAAGCGTTTGGCCTTGATAAGCACCTTCCATGCTTGCTGTTTATGGAACTGAAAAAGATCATTTGTTTGAGCACCCA
>JAYTSN010000371.1:0-8638 GCA_043745625.1 Aestuariivirga sp.
ATGCCAAGCTCGCGCGATACGGCAAGCGCAGCAGTTGAGTTCAGCGCATTGTGATCACCAGGCATTGCGAGGGCTAAATTTTCAATATCATGCGTCACACCAGTCAACCGATTGGTCACACGCACACCAAACCGCGTTGCTCCGTCGCTATAGGTCACATCCAACAATCTGAAATCCGCCTGGGGGCTACGGCCATAAGTGATCACGCGGCGATCTTGAATTTTGCCGATCAATTCCTGCACCACAGGATGGTCAATGCACATCACTGCAAAACCATAGAATGGAATATTTTCAACAAACGCCAAAAATGCTTCCTTGGCTTTCTCGAACGTGCCGTAATGATCGAGATGTTCAGGATCGATGTTGGTTACAATAACCACATCAGCAGGCAGCCTAACAAATGTTCCATCGGACTCGTCGGATTCAACCACCATCCAATCGCCCTTGCCTAAGCGCGCGTTGGTTCCGTAAGCATTGATGATGCCGCCATTGATCACCGTCGGGTCAAAATTTCCAGCGTCCAAAAGTGCTGCAACAATCGAAGTCGTGGTCGTCTTGCCATGCGTGCCGCCCACTGCGATGCAAGATTTAAAGCGCATCAACTCCGCCAACATTTCGGCACGGCGCACCACGGGCAAATGACGTTTGCGCGCTTCCATCAACTCGGGATTATCGGCCTTAACTGCAGAAGAAATGACCACCACTTGAGCATCGCCAAGATTATCAGCTTTATGCCCAATGGCCACTTCCACACCATGCTTGCGCAAACGCGCAACATTATAATTATCAGCAATATCAGATCCTTGAACCTTATATTTCAGAGTTGACATCACCTCTGCAATGCCGCTCATGCCAATGCCACCAATTCCGATAAAGTGAAGGGGGCCAACGTCGCGGGGTAATTTCATTGATTCAGTCTCTCCAACGATGCAGCGCTATTAAGCGCAATAATATTTTCAACCACATCAGCCAGCCTTTCAGCCGCATCGGGTTTTCCATGGCTCAATGCCGATTCGGCAGCTTTCTTAAGGCTAGCAGCATCACCAATCAACCGCGCCAATAATGCAGCAAAAGCCTTCGGCTCCAATTCTTTCTGCGGGCAAACCCAGCCTGCCCCAACGCCTGCAAAACTCTGCGCATTGCGCAACTGATCATTATCAATGGCATGCGGCAAGGGAACCATAATGGCAGGCCGGCCAATCACACCCAACTCGGCAATCGTTGAAGCACCCGAACGCGAAATGACAAGATGAGATTTCGCAATGCGCTGAGGCATATCGCTAAAAAACGCCTGCAACTCCGCAGCAACACCAAGCTCTGCATAAGCCGCTTTTACCCGACCCAAATCCTCATCGCGGCATTGCTGCGTCAGCACGATTTGTTTGCGCAAAGCCTCTGACATCTCTGCAAAAACCTGCGGCATGAAATCAGAAAAAAACTTGGCACCCTGACTCCCGCCAAAGACAACAAGATTAAACACACCTTGAGCGGGATAAGGAGCAGCCTTATTCTTTAAAGCAACGGCGCGAACTGGATTGCCCGTCAGCACGAGTTTGGATTTCGCCGCATCCGGCAAACCGATCATCGAAGAAAACGAAGCCGCCACCACATTTACTTTGTTCGAAAGCATTTTATTGGCTCTGCCCAGCACCGCGTTTTGCTCATGCACCGCACAAGCAATACCAAGTGAAACCGCCGCATAGATTGGCGGGAATGATGGGTATCCGCCAAACCCCACAACAGCCACCGGCTTCTCGATCTTCAAAATCGCCTTCGCCGCGCGGTATCCCTGAAAAAGCTTCAACAGCCCCAAAGGCCGCTTGAACGAGGGGCTGGCCGAATGCACCACATGGGTCTTTTCCGCTGGAAAAGATTTGCCATAGTCGCGCACCCGCTCATCTGTCATCAGATGAACCCTGTATCCACGCTTCACCAAAGTCTCAGCCAACGCCTGCGCGGGAAACAAATGCCCACCAGTGCCCCCCGCCGCTAAAACAACAAGCTTCCCACTCATGCAATTGCCATTTCAGAATTATAGTGACGCGGCTCATTGACCGACCGGCCGCGCGCCAGTGCCAGAATGAACCCCATCGCCAATGCCGTTCCAAGCAGTGAAGAACCACCATAAGAAATAAACGGCAATGTCATGCCCTTGGCGGGTAGCAACCCAACATTCACGCCCATATTAATGCAAGCTTGCAAACCAAACATGGTGATAAGCCCTGTCATCGACAGTGCCGCAAATGGTTCATCTTCCATCTTCGCGCGCTTTAACACCCGCACCACGATAAAGAAAAATAACAGCATCAACCCAATGCAAGCCAGAAAGCCAAACTCTTCGCCAACAACTGAAAATGAAAAATCCGTATGGGCATCGGGTAACACCAGCTTGGCCACACCGCCGCCGGGCCCCGTGCCCATCAAACCGCCATTGTTAAACGCCGCCGTTGCCGTATCGGTCTGAAACGTGTCGCCATTATCAGGGCTTAAAAACCGATCGATCCGCGAAGCCACATGCGAAGCAAATTTATATGCAAGACCGCCAGCTAAAACGCCAATTGATGCAAGCCCAAAAATATAGCGCCAAGAAATACCCCAGACCAAAAGCATGAAACCAAATGTGAGAACCACCAAAACGGTTTGCCCAAAGTCAGGCTGCATAACCAGCAATACGAGAAACACAGCAGCCGCACCAAAGGTAATCAGATGCCCAGGCATGTCAGGCCGCTTAATATGATCAGCCAAAAACCAGGCCGCAAAAACCACAAATGCAGGCTTGGCAAATTCGGAGGGCTGCAACCCAAATATCCACCGGTGTGCACCTTTAATTTCCGGCCCAATTTTCAAGGCCAGCGCCATCAAAACCAATGATCCAAAGAACGTCGCAAAAGCCAAACGCCGCACCCATACAGCATTGAAGAACGATACCGCCACCAAGCCGATCACACCAAAAAACAACCAGAATAATTGGAAGCGAAAAAAGTGAAATGCATCAAGACCAATGCGCTCGGCAACAGGCGGGCTTGCCGCCATGCTGATCAAAACCCCAACGGCCATCAACAACAAGATTGATGACAGCAAAGCGAGGTCAATGGTAAACCACCAACGCGCCAACAAGCCACGATCACTGCGTGAAATCAGCATTAGGTCGTCCCTCCAACAGTCATTACAGCGCCCGGCAATTTCGAAACCAGATCGACAAAAGCATCGCCTCGAATTTCAAAATTTTTATACTGGTCAAATGATGCGCAAGCAGGCGAAAGCAAAACCACGGCGTTGCCCCGTCCGTCAACTGCAGCATCTGCCGCTGCGGCAGCCACAGCTCTATCTAAAGTCTCGGCCCGCACCACATTCACTTTCCCATGCAGCGACTTGGCGAAATCTTCAGTGGCCGCACCAATCAAATAAGCCTTGCTGATCTTTGGAAAATAAGCAGCCAAAGCTTCAATCCCACCCGATTTCGCAATGCCACCCGCAATCCAATAGATATTATCAAACGAAGCCAAAGCCTTTTCAGCAGCGTCGGCATTAGTGGCCTTTGAATCATTGATAAACGGAACACTCGAAACCGTGCCAACTTGCTGCATCCTGTGCGCAAGCCCAGCAAAGCTTTTCATCGCAGTTTCAACTTCAGAAATCGAAACCCCAAGCCCCCGCGCCGCGCCGTAAGCCATGCAGGCATTCTGCCAATTATGCTTGCCCTTGAGTGCAGGCATGGCCCGCAAATCAATCTCTCCGACGATCTTGCCTCCGCGCCGATCATGCAAAATGCCACTAGCCGCACTCACGCCATCTTCCAACAGATGTAAAACCGAAACGCGCCGCACATCAGCGCCAGACGAAACCTGATCGGCTATTGCCAAACACCAAGGGTCATCAATACCAACCAGCGCCGTATCGCCCTCTCCCATCTTGGCAAACATCCGGCTTTTGACGAAAGAATAATGATGCATATCACCATGCCGGTCTAAGTGATCCGCGGTTAGATTAGTCAGAACACCAACATCGGGATGCAAGCTCGGCATCAAATCAATTTGAAAAGATGAAAGCTCCAAAACATAAATTCGGTTTTTGTCAGGCGGGCGCAGATTAAAAACCGCAAGGCCAATATTGCCGCCCACATCAACATCAAGTCCGGCTGAATTTAACACATGCCCAATCAGCGCCGTCGTGGTCGACTTGCCATTGGTACCAGTAATGGCCACAAGTTTAGCACCACTGCTTTGCACTTCACGCGCAAAAACTTCCGTATCACCAATAATTTCAATTCCAGCCTGCTTGGCCTTCACAACAGTCCAATGCGGCTCCGGATGCGTCAAAGGCACGCCGGGGCTCAACACCAAAGCACTCAAATTTTTAAAATCAACGGTGTGCAAATTCGTAATCGAAAGCCCCTCAGCGTGCGCTTTCTCAACAGCAGGCTCTGAATCGTCCCATGCAAAAACCTGCGCTCCCCCTGCAATCAGCGCCTTTGCACAAGAAATACCCGAGCGTGCGAGTCCAAATACGCCCACTGATTTGCCTTTGAATTGCTGCGCTGGAAACATCGCGTAGAATTACCTCAACTTTAAAGTGGACAGGCCAATCAAGGCCAGGACGAATGAGATAATCCAGAACCGAATGACAATCGTTGGTTCTTTCCAACCCTTCTGTTCGAAATGATGATGCAGCGGCGCCATCGCAAACACGCGCTTGCCCGTCATTTTAAATGAAGCCACCTGCACAATAACCGAAACAGTTTCAAGCACAAACAAACCGCCAATGATGATCAAAACAATTTCATGTTTGGTCGCAACTGCAATAGCACCCAAGCATCCACCCAAGGAAAGCGAACCCGTGTCACCCATAAAAATCATTGCGGGCGGCGCGTTGAACCATAAGAAACCAAGCCCCGCCCCCACCAGCGCGCCGCAGATAATAGCCAACTCTCCAGTGCCCGGCACATTCGGTATGCCCAGATATCTAGCAAAAATCACATTGCCAACGAGATAAGCAATAAGCGCGTAACTCCCCGCTGCAATCATCACCGGAACAATGGCCAAGCCATCAAGCCCATCAGTGATGTTGACTGCATTACCTGCACCCACAACAACCAAAGCGCCAACAGCAATAAAAAATGGACCAAAGTTGATCAGAAAATCTTTTGCAAAAGGCAATGCCATTGAACTCGAAAGTGGCTTTTGCCCCAACCACATAAAAATAAAAACGGCCCCACAAGCGATCACAAATTCAGCAAGCAGTCGCGCCTTGCCAGAAAATCCTCGCACCGTCGCCCGCGTCACTTTCAAGTAGTCATCATAAAAACCAATGGCTCCGAAGCCCAAAGTCACAAACAAGACCGCCCACACATAAAAATTGCTCAGGTCGGCCCATAAAAGAGTTGAAACAAACACACCTGATAAAATCATCAAGCCACCCATGGTGGGCGTGCCTTGCTTTTCAACAATGTGGCGCTGCGGACCATCCGTGCGAATGGGCTGGCCACGGCCTTGTTTAATTTTGAGCAGCGCAATTATTTTTGGGCCAAAAACGAAAACAAACAGCAGTGCAGTTAAAATCGCCATGCCCGTGCGCGTCGTCAGGTAACGAAACACATTGAGTGCCGAAACTTCGGTGGTAAGTTTAAGCAACAGATAATACAGCATCGATCAAATATCCTTCTTCACAGCTGTGAATTGTTTGCGTAGTGCTTCCACAACAAGTCCCATCTTGCTGCCCAGCGACCCTTTAATCATCACGGCATCGCCCGCACGCAAGTGCGAAAGCAACCGGTCTTTCAACTCTGCCGACGTTTCAGCATAAGCACCCTGCCTTGCTTCGGGAACAACATCCCAAAGATTTCGCATCAAAGGCCCAGCGGCGTATAAAACATCAACACCATGCGCGTCTATCGGTTTGGCAAGATCAGCATGAAGCTGCGCACCAAATTGCCCGAGTTCCAACATATCACCCAGAACAGCAATGCGCCTGCCATTTTTGCCAAGCTTTGCTTGCGCCAGCAGAGCCAATGCAGCCGCCATCGATGTAGGGTTCGCATTATAGCTTTCATCAATCAACAGCAGCTCTCCGCCCGGTGCAGACAAAACCTCTTGCACACCGCGCCCCTTTGCAGGCGCTGCATCAGCAAGTGCCAACATCGCACGCGCCAAATCCGCACCTGATGCTTTAACAGCAGCAAGCACCGCCAAACTGTTGAGCGCCATATGCTCGCCAGGCATTCCCAATTTATAGGTAACCTTTTCACCCATCACATCGGCAGTGATGCAACAACAGGTAGAATGCAAAGCAACGCGCTCTAAACGAACGCTCGCCTCTGCGTGCTTCCCAAAACCGATTATCGTTTTAGCACCACCAGCTGTTGCCGCAGCGCTCAGCAAATCAAAATATTCTGAATCCCGATTGATAATGGCTGTGCCACCCTTCTCAATTCCAGAAAAAATCTCGGCCTTGGCTAAAGCAATATCATCAAGCGAATTGAAATTTCCCAAATGACTTGCAGCAACAGTGGTCACCATAGCAATATGCGGCCGCACCATTTTCACCAAGGGCGTAATTTCGCCAGAATGGTTCATGCCAATTTCAAACACACCGTAAGCCGCATTGCGCGGAAGCCGCGAGAGCGAAAGGGGCACACCCCAATGATTGTTGAATGATGCAGCAGATGCATGCGTATAACCCGAAGCAGAAAGTGCGCTACGCAACATTTCCTTGGTCGAGGTTTTGCCAACACTTCCAGTAACCGCAATAATCTGCCCTTTGCTCCACTCGCGCGCAGCCCGTCCCATATTTTCCAAACCGTGGAGAGGATCTTCGGCCACTTGTAAAATTGCACCAGCTTTGCGCATCTCATCTGTCACGCGCGAAACCATGGCAACGCCAGCACCACGCTGCAAAGCCTTCACTACAAAATCATGGCCATCCATGGCGTCACCTTTAATAGCCACAAAAACATCACCGGCTGAAACGCTGCGCGAGTCAATGGAGACACCATTCATCGCGCCCTGAACATTGCCATGCAGCGTGCCACCCGTGGCCGCCAATAATTCTTGTGTCGTCCAAAGTGGCCGGTCAACCATGATAGATTTTTCCTGCTATGGCTGCCGCAACAGCATCGTGATCTTTAAATGGAAGAACAGTCTTGCCAATGGTCTGCCCCTCTTCATGGCCTTTTCCTGCAACCAGCAAAATATCACCCGCTTCCAAAGCATGCACTGCTGTTGCAATGGCCTTGGCACGATCCCCAATTTCAATGGCATGGGGCGCGCCCAGCAAAGCTTCGCGCCGAATTTGCGCGGGGTCTTCCGTGCGCGGATTATCATCTGTCAAATAAGCAACATCAGCATGCTTGGCCACAGCCGCCGCCATTAAAGGTCGCTTGCCTTTGTCGCGGTCACCACCACATCCAAACACCACAAGAAGCTTTCCCTTAACATATGGGCGCAAAGCTGAAATCGCATTCTCTAACGCATCAGGCGTGTGCGCATAATCCACAAACACACTTGCACCTGCGCCTGTCACGCCGACCAATTCTAACCGCCCGCTCGCACCTTTCAAAGATTCCAGCGCATGAAGAACCAGCCCAATTTCACCACCCGATGCAATCACCAAGCCCGCCGCAACAAGCGCATTTGAAACTTGAAAATCACCAACCAGTGGCAAGCTTACACGGTGCTGTAAGGCCTTGCTTTCAATCACCAGCTCCTGCCCCAAACCATTTGCAGTCGATTGCACCAACTTCAAATCATCGCCATTGCGGCCAACTTTAAAGGGCACTAACTGGGCCTTCAAAGCATGTCGCAAAACATCAGCGCCTTGTGGCGAATCCATATTGATCACGGCCGCCGCGCCAGGTGGTAACAACTCATCAAACAGTCTCATCTTCGCCGCGAAATAAGCCTCGAAACTATGGTGATAATCCAAATGATCTTGCGTGAGGTTCGTAAAAGCCCCCGCCGTCAGTCGCAAACCATCTAATCGGTATTGCGCCAAGCCGTGGCTCGAAGCCTCAATTGCCAGATGCTGCACATGATCATCACGCAGTTTTGCGGCCAGTGCAGCAAGCTGCACTGGGTCTGGCGTTGTATGCGCCAAATATTCAGAACCATCAGGACCCACAACACCAATCGTGCCAAGGCTCGCCGCGCGAAAACCCATCGCTGCCCAAATCTGTCGAACGAAAACTGAAACAGAAGTTTTACCATTGGTTCCTGTCACAGCAACAATTGTATCGGGTTGGCGGTCATAAAACCGTGCGGCCATCAAAGCCAAAAGCCGGCGTGGATTATCCGACTCTATAACAAGCCCCGCCCCTTGATAACTGCCACGTTGGCAAATCGCCGCCACTGCACCGCTCGCAAATGCCTTCGCGATGTAAGCGCTGCCATCAACCTTCGTGCCGGGAAGTGCTGCAAACAGAAATCCCGGCTTCACATCGCGGCTATCAGATGTAATGCCCAGAACAAGAACATCACCACCACTCGGCAGCGATGCATCCTGTTGCAAAAGGCGGCTCAGCAAAATTGTCATCAATGTTTCTTTTCAGCCACAGCAACACCCTTGGCTTGCTTGGCCAGTTTCACCAAATCTTCCGGTGTAAATTGCGGTGTCACACCAAGCATGGGTGCCACGCGCTCGATAA
>JAYTSN010000372.1:0-8542 GCA_043745625.1 Aestuariivirga sp.
GAAATCCCTGGCGTAGCCACTATGCAGTTCCTCAAAGTGGCGCTGAATGCGCAGCGCAAGGCACGTGGCGAGAAGGAATTGTCCATTCCGGATTTCATGCGCTTCGTGAAAGAGCGGGCCGCGAAACTGAACATCAGCCAAGAAATGTTGAAGCGTCCTGTGAATGTGGGCTTCTCTGGCGGTGAAAAAAAGCGCGCTGAGATTTTACAAATGGCCGTGTTGGAACCTTCGCTCTGCATGTTGGATGAAACTGATTCCGGACTTGATATCGATGCACTCAAAGTGGTGGCGGACGGCGTGAATGCGCTGCGCTCACCTGACCGCGCCATGATCGTGATCACCCATTATCAGCGCCTGCTGGATTACATCGTGCCAGATTTTGTGCATGTTTTATCGGCGGGCAAGATTGTGAAATCCGGCGGCAAGGAATTGGCGCATGAGCTCGAAGCCAATGGTTATGCCGAATTTGTGGAGAAGGTTTAAGTGAAAAAAGTGTTTTTAATTTCACTTCAAACGTCATTCCCGCAAAGGCGGGAATCTCTGTTTTCTACAGATGAAACGCAGATGCCCGCCTTCGCGGGCATGACGACAGTATCGGGGGTGTTTAGATGACTGTTATTTCCGCGCCTCAACGAACCGCTGCGGAGCAGGCCTATGGAATTAATCTCCCGCACCGCCGCATGGAAGAATGGCGCTGGACAGACTTGCGTGCGCGCATTGATCGGCCATATCCAGCTCATCAAAACGTGAGCGCTACCAAAGCCGATATTGACCGCATCATGGCCTCATCACCATTTTCTAAAATCAACACGCACCGCATCGTGTTTGTGAATGGCAGCTTGGATCAAGCGCGCTCGAATTTCATGGGCCTAACATTCGAACTGGGCGTGCCCACATCTTCAACCATTGACGAACCGCTCAACCATCTCAACACTGCGATAGAACCATCGGGCCTGACGCTGCGTTTTGAATCCAGCATCGATGTGCCCGTTGAGATCATGCACATTGCAACCAAAGGTGCAGCGCGCTCAATGGCGCTGCGAAATTGTATTGAAGTGGCAGATGGTGCCTCGGCCACCATCATTGAAACCTATCTGGGTGAGGGCGACTATGTTTTTAGCGCCGTGACGGAGTTTGAAATCGGCATAGGCGCAAGGCTTGACCGCGTGAAGGTGGAACACGAGTCTACTTCGGCCACGCATCTCTCGCATGTGATCACCTCGCTGGCCAAGGATGCCAAGCTCAATGAGTTCACGCTCACTTCTGGCGCAACACTGAACCGCCAGAATGGAACTTACACATTCACAGGCGAGAACGCCGACGCGAAAATTGCTGGCGCTTATATGTTGAATAACAAACAACATGCTGACTCCAGGTTGGTGATTGACCATGCCGTGCCCCGTTGCACTAGCCGCGAAACTTTCAAATGCGTGATGGACGACCATGCGCGCGGCATTTTCCAAGGCAAGGTTATGGTGCGCAAACACGCGCAGAAAACCGACGGCAAACAATCCTGCAATGCCTTACTGCTTTCAGAGTTCGCTGAATTCGACGCCAAGCCTGAACTCGAAATCTATGCTGACGATGTGGTCTGCGGCCATGGCGCAACGGCTGGCGACATTAATATGGATCATCTATTCTATCTGCGCTCACGCGGCATTCCAGAAGCAGAAGCCAAGTCGCTACTGATCGCCGCCTTTGTGGGCGAAGCGTTTGATAACATCGTGCATGAAGGTTTGCGCGAGGCGATGGTGGATTATGCAGCCAATTGGCTTGAGGTGCGAAAGAGTGTTTGACGTCGATAAAATCCGGAGCGACTTTCCCATCCTCGCGCGCGAGGTTTATGGCAAGCCGCTGGTTTATCTTGATAACGCTGCATCCGCGCAAAAACCAAAAGCAGTGATTGATGCGATGATGGAGTCGATGACCGAGGAATATGCCAATGTGCACCGTGGTCTTCATTATCTTTCCAACGCCGCGACACAGAGTTTTGAGGATGCGCGTGAGAGCGTGCGCCGCTTTATCAATGCCCCATCCAAAGACCAGCTGATCTTCACCCGCAATGCCACTGAGGCCATTAATCTTGTGGCGCAGTCGTTCGGTGGCATGGTGATCGGTGAGGGGGATGAGATTATTCTTTCAATCCTCGAACACCACTCCAACATTGTGCCATGGCATTTTCACCGGGAGCGCAAGGGTGCAATAATCAAATGGGCTCCGATTGACGATGAAGGCAATTTCCTGTTGGACGAGTTTGAAAAACTCATCAGTCCACGGGTGAAAATGATCGCCGTGACCATGATGAGCAATGCATTGGGGACAGTTGCTCCTGTTGCCGAAATTATCAAACTTGCTCATGCCAAGGGGATTCCCGTTCTCGTCGACGCCAGCCAACAGGCCGTTCATGGCCATGTAGACGTGCAAGCACTTGATGCTGACTTCTTGGTTTTTACCGGCCACAAAACCTATGGCCCCACGGGCATAGGGGTTCTGTATGCTAAAATGGAACACCTGAAAAAAATGCCGCCATACCAAGGCGGTGGTGAGATGATCAATGAAGTGACGACGGAAGGTGTGACTTACAATGATCCGCCGCATCGCTTTGAAGCGGGAACACCTGCCATTGTCGAAGCCATCGGACTGGGCGCTGCATTGGATTATATGACGGCTGTCGGAATAGACAGAATAGCCGCCCATGAAAAATCCCTGCACGATTATGCCATGCAGAGATTGAAGGAAATCAACAGCTTGCGCATATTTGGTCAAGCAAAACATAAAGGTCCGATCATTTCCTTTACGATGAACGGTGCACATTCCCATGATGTAGCGACTGTGATTGACAGACAGGGCGTTGCCGTGCGCGCGGGCACCCATTGCACCCAGCCGCTGCTGCAACGTTTCGGTGTCACCGCAACGTGCCGCGCGTCTTTTGGTATGTACAACACCATCCAAGAGGTTGATAAATTGGCAGAAGCGCTTATCTCTGCACAGAGGATATTTTTATGAGTGAAGTTGAAACCATCGACAATGCCCCAGATCCTTCGGCTATTCCCGCTGAAGAATTGGCACGCATGACCGATGACATCGTGTTGGCTTTAAAAACCGTCTATGACCCTGAAATTCCAGTTGATATCTATGAACTGGGACTGATCTACAAGGTCGATATTGATGACGATCGCAACGTGGCCATCGACATGACCTTAACTGCCCCCGGTTGCCCTGTGGCAGGAGACATGCCGGGATGGGTGGAAAACGCGGTTTCAACTGTGGCCGGTGTGGCATCCGCCAAAGCCAAAATAACCTTCGACCCCCCATGGGATCACAGCCGCATGTCCGAAGAGGCCCGCATGGCCATGAATATGTGGTAAAGAATTAGAGAGTAGGATACGAATATGGCCAATGCATCTCCCAGACCGCGCCCACAAGTGATGAAAGTTACCGACGCTGCCGCTATGCGCATTGCTCAGCTCATGGCGCGTGGTGAAGGTGTTGGCCTTCGTGTTGGCGTGAAGAATGGTGGCTGTGCTGGCATGGAATATACCATGGAGTGGGCTGCCGAGCAGGGCAAGTTTGACGAAGTGGTGGAAGATAAGGGGGCCAAGATTTTAATCGACCCTAAGGCCATCATGTTTTTGTTGGGCACGGAAATGGACTATCAGGAGTCCAATTTAAAATCAGGTTTTGTGTTTAACAACCCCAATCAGATTTCAGCTTGTGGCTGTGGCGAGAGTGTTGAAATAAAACCCGCCGCTGCGTTTATTTAAAACTTCCGCGCGGGTGCTTTGGTTTTTTCACCAATAAATTCAATGCCCAGAAGATCGCCACGTCGCCAAACCACGCGGGCATTTTGTATGGTGTTATCTGTTGGGACGAGAAATCTAAATTCATTGGCTACAGCAAATTGATCACCACAGACGATCCGCGCACCAGTCTCTGACAAGTCGCGGACAACGCAATCAACCAATGACCAATTACGCATGTGAACGAGCTTAGCGCCCTTCAACACACGAGATCGTCTTTTGATCCTGTTATTTTCGTCAACCGCTTCCATTTGCGCGCACATCCAATCCCTGCGTGTTTAGCTGTAAAAGATTAGCAGAACCTGAAATGGACGTTGGTTAACGTCGCATTAAAAATGCAGGCATGTTTCCGGTGTGAAAACCATCATCATCAGGCGCATCTGCGATCTTTAGATTAGGCTTTGCTTGCCGCTGTTCGTACCTTGCGGGCTTTTCCCTTTTTGGAGGATGTTCTGTTTCAGTTTGTTTCGGTGGTGAAGCCTCAGATTTTGCATCTGCTTTTAGTCCAGCTTCTGGCGCATGCCTAGCTGGCTTTCTTGGACGACGCGTAGAAGATGATTTTGCATCGACGATATCAGGCGAATCTTCAACTACAGCACCCGTCTCAAACCATGGAATTTCCTTAGCAATCAATGTCTCAATGGCTTTGAGATACTTGGTTTCTTCCTTCGTGACCATCGTGAAAGCTTGGCCCTCACGACCAGCGCGACCTGTGCGGCCAATGCGGTGTACATAATCTTCAGCGTGAATAGGAACGTCGAAATTAAACACATGGCTTACTTCAGGAATATCCAATCCGCGTGCTGCAACGTCTGAAGCGATAAGATAGGTGACTTCATTGTTGCGGAACGCGGTGAGCATTTTGAGGCGCGCCGATTGATCCATATCACCATGCAGAGCTCCAGCATTAAAGCCGTGAGTTTTGAGTGATTTTTCGAGTAGGGCCACAGTTGTTTTGCGATTTGCAAACACAATGGCGTTTTTCACATTCGTCTGAGTGCGGAGCAATTGACGCAAAGCTTCGCGTTTCATCTTCACATCATGCGGTGTCTTCACCAGCATTTGGGTGATTGTATCAGCAGTTGAACTGCGCGACGCGGTTTCAACACGAATAGGGTTGTGAAGGAACTGTGCGGTGATGCGTTGAATTTCCGGCGGCATTGTTGCCGAGAAGAAAAGGGTTTGCCTTGTGAATGGGAGCAGCTTGCAGATCCGTTCAATATCAGGAACAAAGCCCATGTCGAGCATGCGGTCTGCTTCATCGATCACCAGCATTTCGATGCCAGTCATCAACAAACGGCCACGCTCAAAGAAATCAAGTAGACGGCCAGGGGTTGCAATAACAACATCGGCACCACGATCAATCTTTGCTGCCTGTGGTTCAAATGAAACACCACCAATAAGTAAAGCCACATTGAGCTTATGGTTTTTGCCAAGCGACTCAAACGCTTCTTGAACTTGGGCTGCAAGTTCGCGCGTTGGTTCCAATATCAGAGTGCGTGGCATACGCGCGCGTGCGCGACCATTCTCCAACATCGACAGCATGGGCAGAACGAATGCGGCAGTTTTGCCGGAACCCGTTTGAGCCAGGCCCAGCACATCTTTGCGTTGGAGCGCATGAGGGATGGCACCAGCCTGAATGGCAGTGGGGGTTGTGTAACCAGCCGCAGTAATGGCTTCGAGCACTTTTGGGCTAAGGCCCAGATCAGAAAAATTCATGAATTAATGAAACACCATTTTGGCGATTAAGAAATCGAAACACGCCCGTGGCTAACTCGCCTAATCCGAGGGCGCTCCAATTAACCGCGCAAATACGAGTTAATAATGCAGGAGTCAATTGATACACGCATATAAGGTTGAAAAAACCTCACATCAAGGGCAGTACTTGTTGAATTCAAAAACCGCTGATTAACTATCTGTAATCCGCGAATCGTCGCAACCGCTGGTCACTTTTCTTGGGCGGAAGTGCCTAAATATGTGATTTCTCAAGTGCTTGATGGTATTGGCGGCTTTAATTACCGAAGTGGTGATGACGGCGTTCTTTCTGATCATCATTTTGGGCGCCACTGGGAAAGGCGTTCCAGCGGGCTTTGCACCAATCGCAATCGGCTTGGCTCTAACTCTGATCCACTTGATCTCAATTCCCGTGACCAACACATCAGTCAATCCAGCGCGATCAACTGCCGTGGCGATTTTCGTGGGCGGTTGGGCCATTCAGCAGCTTTGGCTGTTCTGGGTTGCGCCGATTGTTGGCGGCATTGTGGGCGCATTGATCCACAAGTCTTTGCTCAGCAACGAGGCATGATTTAAAGAATAAAAAAAGGCGGCCCGAAACGAGCCGCCCTTAATTTTAAATCTTTAAATTAGACCAGATCAAAACGATCTGCGTTCATCACTTTAGTCCAAGCCGCTACGAAATCCTTCACAAATTTCTTTTGTGAATCATCTTGTGCGTAAACCTCCGCAATCGCCCGCAGCTGCGAGTTCGATCCGAAAATCAAATCTGCACGCGTTGCAGTCCATTTCACCTTTCCAGACTTGCGGTCACGCCCTTCAAAAATATCCTTGGCATCGGAAGTAGCTTTCCACTCTGTCGCCATATCTAGCAAATTAGTGAAGAAATCCGTTGTTAATGACCCGAGTTTTTTAGTGAATACACCATGCTGGCTTTGAGCAGCATTGGCCCCTAGCACACGCAACCCACCGACCATAACAGTCATTTCAGGCGCAGTTAATGTGAGTAACTGAGCGCGATCAATCAACAATTCTTCGGTTGAACTCGAGAATGATTTTATCTGATAGTTGCGAAAACCATCGACCATTGGTTCAAGTACTGCGAACGATTCAACATCAGTTTGGTCTTGCACCGCGTCTGCTCGGCCCGGCGTGAAAGCAATTTTCACATCATGACCACCTTTTTTCGCCGCCTTTTCAACTGCAGTCACACCGCCCAATACAATTAAATCAGCGAGAGATATCTTCTTAGCGAATGCCTTTTGGATTTTCGTGAGCTTAGCCAAAACCTTTGCGAGTTGAGCTGGCTGGTTTACGTCCCAATCCTTCTGTGGCGCTAGTGCTATGCGCGCACCATTCGCACCACCGCGTTTATCCGAACCACGAAATGTTGAGGCCGAGGCCCAAGCCGTTGAAACCAGTTCCGATATAGATAGGCCGGAAGCCAATATCTTTTCTTTTAATGCCTTAACGTCTTTATCTTTGATCAACTTGTGATGAGCAGAAGGAATCGGATCTTGCCAAATCAAAATTTCGGCTGGCACTTCCGAACCTAGATAGCGCTCCCTCGGCCCCATGTCACGATGCGTGAGCTTAAACCACGCGCGCGCAAAAGCATCCGCGAATTGATCTGGATTGGCATGGAAGCGCCGTGAAATTTTTTCGTAAGCGGGATCCATGCGCAAGGCGAGATCAGATGTTAGCATCGAGGGCGAAATACGCTTTGAAGGGTCATGCGCATCAGGCACTGTTCCAGCGCCCGCTCCATTTTTTGGGGTCCACTGGTTTGCACCTGCAGGGCTCTTGGTTAGCTCCCAATCAAATCCGAACAGGTGGTCAAAATAATCATTGCTCCATTGTGTGGGTTTCGTCGTCCATGTTACTTCAAGGCCGCTGGTGATGGCATGGACACCCTTGCCGGTTTCATATGAGCTTAACCAACCAAGCCCTTGGTCTTCGATTGCACCACCTTCAGGTTCAACGCCAACATGCGTGGCTGGGCCAGCACCATGGGTTTTGCCAAAAGTATGACCGCCAGCAATCAAAGCAACGGTCTCCTCATCATTCATTGCCATGCGCGCAAATGTTTCGCGGATATCGCGGGCCGAGGCAACAGGATCTGGATTGCCGTTTGGTCCTTCTGGATTAACGTAGATCAAACCCATCTGAACAGCTGCCAGTGTATTTTCAAGAACGCGGTCACCAGAATAGCGCTTATCCTCGAGCCAGTTGCCTTCTGCACCCCAATAAATATCTTCGGGCGCCTCCCAAATATCAGGACGCCCGCCAGCAAAACCAAATGTTTTAAAGCCCATAGACTCGAGCGCGCAGTTACCTGCCAGAACCATCAAATCGGCCCAAGAAATTTTGCTACCATATTTTTGCTTCAGCGGCCAAAGCAAGCGGCGCGCCTTATCAAGGTTCCCGTTATCGGGCCAACTGTTCAGAGGAGCAAAACGCTGCGTACCTGAGCCTGCACCGCCGCGACCATCACCGGTGCGGTAGGTTCCAGCACTATGCCAAGCCAAGCGAATGAAGAAGGGACCATAGTGACCAAAATCTGCCGGCCACCAATCTTGTGATGTTTTCATCACTTTGTTGAGATCTTTTTTAAGGGCTTTAAGGTCGAGCTTCTTAAACTCGTTTGCATAGTTAAAACCTTCGCTCATCGGATCAGCCAAAGCTGAATTTTGATGGAGAATCCTAAGGTTTAATTGCTCTGGCCACCAATCACGGTTTGATCTGAAGTTTACACGTGTGTGAATGACAGGGCATTTGCCTGCGCTCGCGCCATTTTCGGTGTCCATTTTATACTCCTCTTTTAAAAAACCAACAATAAACCAGAGATAAACAGGCTGCAACGGCCTAACCGTCACAGGTCTGTCCACAGCCAACTGCTATCTTAACTGAAGGATTGGTCCCCGTGGGCGAAGATTGATCCCGCGGCGAAGACCGACTTCCAGGGGCCGCCGGCCGGCACCGGCGCGAGCTTTAGCTGGGCCGGCAAC
>JAYTSN010000373.1:0-8537 GCA_043745625.1 Aestuariivirga sp.
TCAATATGATTTCGGCAAAACCGTAGTCATCCCCCAAATGCTGGAAAACCAAGTCGACGGTTATTCTGTGCAGTGGTAACGAAATAATATTTTGAGAGAGGGCGGAATCAAAGTTCCGCCTTTTTTTGTTTTTGCTTTAATTTTAATTCCCAGTCATCATTCATATTCTTATTCATCCGGTTTGCTGTTGCTAAAGATCTGCGATATACTTATATGTGCACATATTAACAGGTACTGGAGTGAGCTATGTCAGAAGTCACCGTAACAGTCCGAATGCCAAAATCACTGCGTGATCGGCTCGAGGTGCTAAGTGCTGAAACAAGGCGTTCCAAATCATTTTTGGGCATGGAAGCCATTACCAAATTTGTTGAAACTGAAGAAGAGCTGATTTTCGGAATTAAGCAGGCTCAAGCTGAATTAAAAGCAGGCTTGGGGATTTCGCATGACGAGATAGTAGCGCAATCACAAGCGCATCTGGATATGATTTTAGCGCGTCGAAATTAAAACAGTGACAGAGCCCAAGCTGCGCCAAGCAATTTGGGCGCCTAAAGCCAGAATAGATCTTCTGCTCAATCTCGACTATGTGGCGGCTGACAGCTCGCAAAATGCCAATCTGGTTCGTGAGCGGATTTTAGCGCGGGTGATTTCACTCGCCAACATGACTACAGGGCGCGCCGGGAGGGTGTTTGGTACGTACGAAGTATATGTGCCCAAAACATCTTTGATCATTTGTTATGACGTTCCCGATGAGGATACCCTTCATATTCTCCGCATCATCCACGCCAAGTGCAATTGGCCCGAAGGCGAATGGCCAAGTGAAGCGGAATGACTGCAAATCCATCCTAAAACCGAATAAAATCCCCCACCAGAACTGTTGCCAAATTGCTGCATTGCGGGTTTTTCTTGTTAACACTCTATTAATAATCCGCTAGATTTGATTCTTGCGCGGTAAGTTGGGCAGTGTGCGGCCTGTTTATATGGAATTGAGTGAGGCAAGTTATGAAGATCAAGTTGGATTCATCCTTCAATGTAAAATCTCTATTGGTTCTAGCGTTGATGCTTGCTGCGGCAACTTTGCCAATGATCCACGCACAGAAAGCCTTTGCTGAATCGGAATCTGCCGAAGCTGACCGGATTGCACGCTTTGAAAAGAAAGGTGCCGGCACAGTCAAAATAACCAATGGCAAAGCAACTTTTCAGGGCGGTGGCGGCCCCGCTGTTACCAATACTGAAGTTGTGAGCTCGCAGAATCAGTTGCCTATGCTGCAACCGCAAAGTGATGTTGCCTTATCAACCGCACAAGCAAAATATGCCGCTATTGCAGCAAATGGTGGATTCCCGGCCGTTCCGCGCGGCACCTATAAAATCGGATCCAAAGGCCCCGCTGTTGCCATATTGAATAAGCGCCTTAACCTTGAAGGCTATCTCCGCATAGAGGCCACACAAGGCGAATTCACTGCGCTCTATTCCAACGCCACAGAAGAAGCTGTTCAACACTTTCAACGCAATATGGGGCTGGCCGTGACGGGCAAGGTTGATGCGGCAACCCTGAATGAATTAAATATCCCCGTAGGCGATCGCATTCGCACAATTAATGCAAACATCCCGCGCCTGGCGATCTACGAAAAAGATTTGGGCGATCGTTATTTGGTCGTGAATATTCCAGCCCAGCAGCTCGAAACCGTCAGCAACGGCCATGTGTTCTCGCGCCACAACGTTATTGTGGGGAGGACTGAGAGACCATCACCAGTCGTGATGACACCGATTGCAACAGTGAAATTCAATCCTTATTGGAATGCACCAATTTCAATTGTAGAGCGTGACATTCTGCCGAAAATGGCGGGTGGCACCCAAGTGCTCACTCAAATGAACATGAAAGTGTTTGAAATTGGTTCCAACGGCAAAGAGGTTGATCCAAACACAGTTCAATTCACGCCGGCCAATTTAGACAAATATCTCTTCCGCCAAGAACCAGGCCCGCACAGCGCCATGGCCACGGCGAAAGTTGAGTTCCAAAGCACGTTCGGAATTTATCTGCATGACACACCAGAACCAGAACTTTTCAGATCATCAAACAGGTTCTTCAGCTCAGGCTGCATCCGTGTTGAAAAAATGCCGTTGCTGGCCGAATGGATTTTAAATGGCCAGAATGGTTTTAACGCACCTAAAATTGCATCCATGGCCCAGACATTAGAGCGCCTTGATGTGCCCGTCGCGGCTGGCCCGCAATTGCGCGTAGCATATTTGACAGCATGGCCCACGGCGGGCGGAACTGTGGCCTTCCGTAGAGATGTATACCAGATGGATCAGTCGGGCTTTACTGTTGGTCAGCCGATGCCCGTTGGCGAACAAAGCCCCGACGGCTTGCGTTATGTTCTGAAGCCATTGCCGCGCCTCGTGGCGGCCGTTGATGATGCTGGATCAAATAGTATCTTCACTTTATTCGGCGGAAAATCACCACCGAAAACCTCGTCTCTCGGTGTGCCAAAGAAAAATATTTTCGGTGCCTCTTTGGGAAGCCCCAATCTGAAGTCCTCAAGTTTGGCCACCACGCCAGATAAACCAAAGCTTGGAAGAGATAAAAAGCCAATCGGACTTTTCAACTGGGCTTCATACAAAAAAGCAGACGCAGCGCTGGGTAAACCTAAGCTTAAAAAACTGGCCAAAAAATTAAAAGCCGGCGATGCAATTCCGCCAGAACCCACAATAAGCGTGAAGAACGTTGATCAAGCAATTCCGCCAGAACCCACAATTCCGACCAGGAAAAAGAAGAAGATCCTGGCGGCAAACGACGTTCCACCAGCCAAGCCTGCCAACTAAACGCATATGCCCTGCGCCAATCTGGGCCTAGACCGCAATCGCGCAGTCTGTATAGAGCAGGGGCCTAATTAAAGGGATTCTGCCATGGCCAAAAAACCTGCAAAAAAAACCGCAAAGAAACCAGCCGGCCCAGTAGCTAAAAATGCGGCCAAAAAGCCAACCGCGCTCTATCCCGGATTCTTCAAAGATAAGCTTGCCAAAGCGGATCCCAAAATCGCCCGCGCCATCGTCAATGAATTAAAGCGCCAGCAACAAGAAATCGAATTGATCGCCTCCGAGAACATTGTCTCGCGCGCGGTGCTTGAAGCGCAGGGGTCGATCATGACCAACAAATATGCCGAAGGCTATCCCGGTAAGCGCTATTATGGCGGTTGCCGTTATGTGGACGTGTCAGAACAATTGGCCATCGACCGCGCCAAGGAACTGTTCGGCGCAACTTATGCCAACGTGCAGCCCCACTCAGGCGCCACCGCCAACCAAGCCGTATTCTTCGCACTGCTTCAGCCCGGCGATACCTACATGGGCCTCGACCTTGCCTGTGGCGGTCACTTAACCCACGGTTCACCCGTCAACCAATCAGGCAAATGGTTTAAAGTCGTACCATACAAAGTGCGCGAAGATGATCAACGCATCAACTATGATGAAGTAGCAGCACTCGCACTCCTCGAAAAACCAAAACTGATTATTGCAGGCGGATCGGGCTATCCCCGCATTATCGATTTCAAACGCTTCCGCGAAATCGCTGATTCAGTGGGCGCAATTTTCTTTGTCGATATGGCCCATATCGCGGGTCTCGTGGCTGGCGGCCAACATCCAAACCCCTTGGACTACGCGCATGTTGTCACGACCACGACACACAAAACCTTGCGCGGCCCCCGTGGCGGTTTGATCTTGAGCCGCGATGAAGCCATCGGCAAAAAAGTCAATTCAGGCGTATTCCCTGGCTTGCAGGGCGGGCCACTGGAACATGTCATCGCCGCCAAAGCTGTAGCCTTCGGTGAAGCGCTGAAACCAGCGTTCAAAAAATACGCCAAGCAAGTGGTGCTGAATGCCAAAGCACTCGCCGCCACCATGCTCGAAGGCGGCTGCGATATTACGACAGGCGGCACCGACACGCATTTGATGTTGGTTGATCTGCGCAATAAAGGCATCAACGGCCGCGACGCTGAAAAAGCCTTGGGCCGCGCCTTGATCACATGCAACAAAAACGGCATCCCGTTTGATCCCGCACCTTTCACGATCACGTCAGGCATTCGCTTGGGATCACCAGCCGGAACCACACGCGGCTTTGGCGAAGCCGAGTTCCGCGAAATCGGCCGCTTGATCATCGAAGTGTTAGACGGCCTTGCCAAGCATGGCGAAGCGGGCAATGCTAAAGTGGAATCAGCCGTGAAGCGTAAAGTGCTCGCTTTAACCAAACGGTTCCCGATTTATGGTTGATCGCCGCGCGTGCCCAAAAAGTTGCAGACTTTTTGGATCAGCATTCGCGGCTCTTAGGAGATAAACATGCGTTGTCCATTCTGCGGTAACGCTGATACACAAGTTAAAGATAGCCGCGCCAGTGAAGATGGCACGGCAATCAGGCGGAGACGCGCATGTCCTGATTGCGCAGGCCGCTTCACCACATTCGAACGCGTGCAACTGCGCGAACTCAGCGTGCTCAAACGCTCCGGCAGACGCACCGCCTTTGACCGCGATAAACTTGCAAAATCCGTTCAAGTCGCATTGCGCAAACGCCCCGTCGACCAAGAGCGCATCGAACGCATGGTCAGTGGCATCGTGCGGCAATTAGAATCCCTCGGCGAACCCGAAATCAAATCCGAAGCCATCGGCAAGCTGGTAATGGAAGGCTTGAAAAATTTAGACGACGTCGCCTACGTCCGTTTTGCCTCCGTTTACCGCAACTTTCGCGAAGCCAAGGATTTTGAGGAGTTGCTGGGCGAGTTGAGCGACGAGGACAAGGGGCAGGGGTAAACCTTCCAAGCCCCCGCGTTAGCGTAAACATGAGGCTATGCGCATGCCGCATTGTGTTTCCGCCAAAGCCCAGCTATTGCGTGGCCCCATGACCACACCTCGCAAAGCTCCGTTAGCCCGTTCCGCCGCAAGGTTGGGCGCTGTGCAGGCGCTTTATCAGATGGATATTGCAACGGCTGATTTGGGCGAGACACTTGCTCAATTCTCCAGTCGTGTTGTCGGCAACGATTTTGATGATGGCCAATGCGGCGAAGCTGATTACAAACATCTGCGCGAAGTGGTTGAAGGTGCGGTGCGTGAGCAAGCGCTGATCGATCCCACAGTCGATAAGCTGCTCGACAAGGATTGGCCGCTCCACCGCTTGGATGCAACCTTGCGCGCCATCATCAGAGCAGGGGCCTACGAAATCATGTTCAAGGAAAACGTGCCGGCTAAAGTCGCGATCAATGAATATGTAAATGTGGCCAGCGCCTTTTTCGATGGTGAAGAACAAAAATTCGCCAACGCAGTATTAAACAATCTCGCAAGGCAACGCCGCCCCCAAGAGTTCGCCGCGTGAGCGCAATTGGCAGCGTCAGCGCCCAAGCGCCGCGCACCACAATTCTGCTGCTCGCCATCGCGCAATCTTTATATTCATGCGCCGTCATCACAGTCTTTGCCACAGGCCCACTGGTCGGGATGAATCTAGCGCCAAGCCAAGGCCTGGCCACATGGCCCGTCACCAGCTTTGTGGTAGGCTCCATGCTCGCTGTCTGGCCCGCATCAATGCTGATGAATATCTATGGCCGCAAGCCGGTCTTCGTGGGCGGCGCCATCTCCAGCATCATCGGTGCACTCGTTTCTGTTTGGGCCATCTATCACAGCAACTTTTATGTGTTCTGCGCAGGCGCAATGCTGCAAGGCGTGCTCCAAGCCACCAGTGGCTTTTACAGCTTTGCAGCAGCCGAAGCCGCAGGGCCTGAAGATAAATCAGTGGCCATCTCTTGGGTGCTCACAGGTGGCGTCGTCGCCGCCGTGGCAGGCACGCTCATTTCGAGCCAGACTCGCAATCTGCTCGCCCCGTTCACATTCGCTGGCACTTATTTTGCAGTCGTTGCATTCTCAACACTCAGCCTCCTCGTGTTTGCATGTCTGCAAATGGCAAAACCATCCGCAGCCGAAATCCAAGGCCCACAACGCAGCTGGCCTGAACTCTTGGCCCAACCCAAACTCGTCATCGCCATGGCCACCGCAATACTCTCATATGCCCTGATGAACCTGATGATGACAGCCGCCCCCGTCGCCATGAAGGCCTGCGGCTTTGGTACTGATGCATCAATCTGGGTCATCCAATGGCATGTGCTGGCCATGTTTGTGCCCAGCTTTTTCACAGGCGTTCTGATCAAGCGTTATGGCGTGAACCTGATCACCGGCATCGGCATGGGTGTTTTAATCTGCGCCAGCATCGCCGCCCTGGCTGGCATCAGCTTTACGCACTTTTCTGCAGCATTAATCTTGCTCGGCCTAGGCTGGAACTTCGGTTTCATCGGTGGCACCACAATGCTAACCTCAACCTATCAACCAGCCGAACGCGCCAAAGTCCAAGCCGTCAACAACTTCGGCGTCTCCCTTATGGTAGCCATAGCCTCCGCCAGCAGCGGCCAAATGCTAAGCCACCTCGGCTGGGCAAGTGTGGCACTGACGGTCATGCCGCTTGCGGCAGTGATGTTGGCAGTGATTGTGCTGCGGGCGCGGTCTGCTGTTAAAGCTTAAGAAGCGCGATCCTTCGCAATGGTCGCCTCAACAATCTCCGGCGTTCTTTCAATCACAGTCATCAAGATGCTTGCCGCAATATCAAGCTTGCGGCCTTGCTCCCAGCCTTCGAGAGTGCGTGCCGGAATGCCAAAGCGGCGTTCAAAATCCTTCGGACTCTTCGCCAAGGCCGTGCGAATGGCCTTCACGCGTTGAGCCGAGATCACATCAATATTGCGCGAAGGCAAAGCAATTTCGCCGCTCCGATGGGCGCGCACTTCTTGCAACGCCGCCATCAAGTCATTGCCGAATTTCGTATCTTTCTTTGCCATCAAAGTTCCTCAATAAATGCAAGAATATCTTTACGTTGTTTGTGCGAAAGATCAGTCTGTTTAGATTTGCCATAGGCCAACAATAAATAGATCGTGTCTTCAATCGTCAGCGCCAAATAAATGCAACCCCCGCCGCCGCGTTTGCCCTTGCCACCCATAGCAAAGCGAATCTTACGAACACCCTTCAAACCCTTGATGACGTCGCCAGCATGCGGGTTGATGGCAATCTCGGTTTCCAAAGCCGCCAGCTCAATGTCAGTCACCTTTAATGACGCGATTGCCTTGGTGAAGGATGTTGTTCTGATGAGATTCATGAACACTGATTATACGCTAGTGGCGTATTGTGTCAAATGCAAGTCAGATTCGGCTGGGTCAGCGTGGCGCTGACAGTGATGCCGACTGCGGCGGTGATGTTGGCCGTCATCTTAGCCCGAGCCAAAACCAGCCAACAAACACTGCAATTTCTCAATCCCCAACTCTGTGCCATTGCGGGGTGTGAGCAGCTTGTTTTGCAAAGCAAAACAAGCAAGAGAGGGGAGTTCGAATGCTAAACTTAATAATCAAGTGGGGTGGCACCGTAATTCCTTGAAGGGCAAGAACAAGTTAACAGGCACTGTAATTCTAAATTCCCTCGCCCCGTCGGGGAGAGGGTTGGGGCCCATTCGCCGAAGCGTCTTCGCGCAGGTGAATGGGAGGGTGAGGGGCCTTAACACAAGTTCAGTTGTTTTATAATTAAGTGGGGTGGCACCGTAATTCTACCGTAATTCCGACAGTTACAATAATTCTCCTCCACCAACTCTCTCCCCTCGCGGGAGAGAGCAGCTTGTTTTGCAAAGCAAAACAAGCAAGAGAGGGAAGTGCATATACTCTTCTCAAAATTTAAATGAGGTAGCACTGAAATTGGGCAGCACCGAAATCCCCCATCACCGTATTCGGGCAAGCTCGTTGAGAACCTGTCTGAAAAGCTCAGCGGGTACTTTTGCAACAATTGAATCTCCCGAACCAATTATTTTAAATTCAAATCCTTGCTTTGCTGCTAGGTTGAACTCTGATTGATTTAAACGGATTGCGCCGCCTTCTAGTAAGCTACATCCGCCTGTGCATCCTAGAACTCGTCCCGCAGCTGCATCATAACGATATTGTTTTCCATTCGACCAAACTTCCGCGAAATGTGCCCATCCACTTCCTGTGGTGAGATATTCTACGCCGATTCCATAACCTTTTCGTTTTGAAAAAACAGCAGTGGCATGCATCGAACTTAGCAATCCTCCTGAAATCTCATTGCGCTTCGAAGATACAATAACGTTCCCGGTATGCTTATCAGCAGCAACAACTGCAAAAGTGGGTCCGCTGAGCACCAACATCGAAAAGGTGACAAATAGGAGTGCTAACTTCTGCATATGGTAAAATCCCCCACGTTCAAAACTTTAAGACTGCAAATTGACACATTCGGGTTAAGTTTTGCTTACAGGTTCAGTCACTTGTCTTACCACTTCGACTTTATCACCGATTGCACTGTGCCAACATAATTACGAATTACGGAATCACAGTGCCAGCACATTCAATTCACTCCCTTGAATTACAAACACCCGCCTCGGCATCGGTGGGGCAGGGAACACCCCTAACATCACATGCCAAAAGCTCCATGAGCGGGCGTCGATAATGCCGGGCGGAGCATTG
>JAYTSN010000374.1:0-8524 GCA_043745625.1 Aestuariivirga sp.
CAATGGAGATTTGCCAGCCATCATCCAACTCCCGAATCAAAATCCGAAAGTGAATCATCTTTCCAATCCGTTGGCTATCCTTCAAAACTCTGCTTAGTACCGCGAGATGAATTGCTGTTGCTGTTTGTTCCAGCAGGTGCATAGGACAAATCGTCTCTAACGTTGCGCCCTTTGGTTGTCCAAAGAGCCAACACAAATAATGCTGTAAAGAAGCCTAAGTTTGTCAGAGATTGCGGCTTCAAACGGTGTTGCTGTGTTGAGCTCACTTTGGAAATCCTTATTGCCACCTCTGGTCGAACGCCAAAAGCACGCAATAGTTCCGATATCAAACCACTTTATCAGGCCGCGTCGACTAGCTTTTCTGCTTCTTCGAGATTTACTGACACCAATTGCGACACGCCGCGCTCCATCATGGTCACGCCGAATAGGCGGTGCATGCGGGCCATGGTGAGCGGGTGGTGAGTGATGATGAGAAAGCGGGTTTCAGTGCGTTGAAGCATAGCATCAAGCAGATTGCAGAAGCGTTCTACATTATGATCATCGAGTGGTGCGTCAACTTCGTCGAGCACGCAGATCGGCGATGGGTTGGTGAGGAACACGGCGAAAATCAATGAAAGCGCTGTCAGCGTTTGTTCGCCGCCTGATAGCAGAGACAAAGTGGTTGGCTTTTTGCCCGGTGGGTTGGCGAGGATTTCGAGGCCGGCTTCCAACGGATCATCAGACTCGATCAATTGCAATTCAGCTTTGCCGCCGCCAAACAACGTGGTGAAGAGTTCACCGAATTTGTCGTTCACTGTGCCAAACGCATCAAGCAAACGTTGACGGCCTTCTCTATTGAGAGAGCCAATGCCGCCGCGCAATTTGGCGATGGCTTGCACCAGTTCGTCCTTTTCGGATTTCATTTTGGTGAGTTGCTCGTCAACAGCTTGGGCTTCTTCATCGGCCCGCAAGTTCACGGCACCGAGGCGCTCACGATCTTCACGCAAACTCACAAGCTTCTTTTCAATCTCATCAGCACCGGGTAATTTTTCTGGGTCAACTTCGGCTTTGGCCAAAATCTCTTCAGGCTCGCACATCAGCGTTTCTGAAATGCGGGCGATGCAATGTTCGTGACGGCTCGAGGAATTTTCCAAGCGTGCGCCCAAGCGTGCATGATCTTCGCGCGATGTAGCCGCTAATTCCTGTGCGATGCGCAAGGCTTGGTCAGCAGCGCGCACGGCGTTTTCAGCGGTGGCCAAAGCATCCGCCGCCAGCTTGCGGCCTTGTTCAGCTTCACTCAAAGTATTCATCAAGTTCAAGCGACGATCCGCCAATTGCTTCGGCATTTGGCTCATCTCAGTGATTGAGACTTCAGTTTCTTCTAAGCGCTTGGTCAGCGAACCAGTTTGTTCTTTGGCCTTGGCAGCGCGGCTGTTCCATTGATCTTGCTCGGCAGCAATGGCCTTCAAACGTTCAGCACGAATGCGGGCTTCGCGCTCCAAACCATCATGCTTGGCGCGGGCCTCCGCATAAGTTGCACGCTCGCCATTCAGCACATCGCGCAGTTTTTGCACTTCCGCTTGAAGATCATCTAATGGTACCAAGCCCAAAAATTCTGCATGCGTTGCATCATGTGCTCCACGCGCTTCAACAATGCGCGCGGCGGAGCTTCGTGCTGCTTCTTCAAGCGATGCAGTTTGTGCGGCAGTTTCAGCCATGCGGCGCTCGTGGGCCTGCAGGGCTTGGCGGGCCACATCAAGGGCTGAGCGCGTGGTGCGGGCGATGTCGCGCTTTTCACGTTCGGCCCGCACGCCTGTTTCAACACCCGTACGAGATTGTTCAAATTCGGTTTTGAAACTTTCAGCAGCAGAAATTGCCAACTTCATTTCTTCTTCAATCGAAGACAGGCGGTTGCGCTCGGCCAAGCGTTTGGCAGCAGCACTCGGTGCATCAGCAGCTGCTGTAAACCCATCCCAACGCCAAACATCGCCATCTTTCGAAACAAGACGTTGACCAGGCTTCAGCTGTGGTTGCAGCGCTGCGCCAACTGATTTTGAAACGACGCCGACATGCGAAAGAATGCGGGCCAAGGCTTGCGGCGCTTCAACAAATTTGGAAAGTGGTGAAGCGTCCCCCGGCAATGGAGCGATTGTATCAAGCGGTGGCAGACCACGCCAAAACACAGGTGCGCCTTCATCAGCCGAGGCTTCAATATCTTCGCCCAGAGCCGCAGCAAGGGCAGCTTCATAGCCACTCTGAACATTAATCGCGTCAACCAGCTGTGGCCAAAGATCGCCACCACCGGCTTTCAGCAAATTCGTCAGTGTACGGACTTCTGTTTGCAGTCGGTCAGATTTGCGGCGCGCATCATCAAAGGCCTGGCGTTTATCGCCCTCCATCTGGCGTGAAACGCGCAAGGCCACTTCGGCATGCGAAGCGGCCTGTTCTGCTTCTTGCACAACAGTTTCAGCTGCAGCAACTGCTGATGTTAATGTTACGCCATCAGCTGTTGAACCCACACGCGCAGCCAAAGCTTCGCGGCGCTGGGCAATATCAGCAGCTTCGCGATCTAATTTGGCGATGCGGTTGTGATGTTCAGCAATAGCGCGTTCAAATGCTGAACGTTGTGCCGATAATTCCGAGAGACGGTTGTTAGCTTCGTCAGCCGCTTCTTGGGCGCGCGCCAATGAGGCGGCTGATTCCTGCAATAAAATCGCCGCTTCCGAACGCAGATCAGAATCTTGCGTCAGCAATGTTTCAAGGCCAGCTGCTTCTTCTTGCAGCTTCACAATCACGCCATCCGTGTCTTGCACCAATTCTTCTTCGCGGCGCAGATCGTTTGCGGCTTGGGTGCGGCGTTGTTTTAATTCAGCGATGCGGCTCTCAACGCGCTTTTCTTCTTCATCCAAAGCGGCGCGTTCAAGTGTCATGCGTTGCAAAACAGCAGCGCGAATGGTTTCTTGTTCACGCAAATTTGGAAGGGTTTCGCCCAGCTCGTCACGCCCGCGCAAAGCTTGCGAAGCACCCACAGTGTGTTCACCCAAAATGCGGGTCGCATCATTCAACGCTGAAGTATCAGCATTCATCGCCTCTGCCGCATCACGCCAAGCCACGAATAAGCCAGCGGCTTCAAGCTTGCGAATGTCACCTGATACTTGTTTATATTTCACCGCTTGGCGCGCCTGGCGTTTGAGACTTGAAAGCTGTGCTTCCAACTGCGCCATCACATCGTCAAGACGTGAAAGATTGGCCTCAGCTGCTTTCAGCTTCAATTCCGCCTCATGGCGGCGCGTATGCAAACCAGTGATGCCTGCCGCTTCTTCTAAAATCAAACGCCGCGCTTGTGGCTTGGCGTTAATGATTTCCGAAATTTGACCTTGCCGCACCAAAGCTGGCGAACGCGAACCTGTGGAAACGTCAGCAAACAAAAGTTGCACATCACGCGCGCGCACTTCGGAACCATTCACACGGTAAGTTGAGCCTTGATCACGAACGATTTGCCGCGAGATTTCAATCATATCAGAGTCATTATATGAAGGCGGCGCTGTGCGGTCTTCATTGCCCATGGTCACCAGCACTTCGGCCAGATTGCGGGCGGGGCGTTGGTTGGTGCCAGCAAAGATTACATCTTCCATGCCCGAACCGCGCATGGATTTATAAGAGTTCTCGCCCATCACCCAGCGCAGTGCTTCGAGCAAATTGGATTTGCCGCAGCCGTTGGGGCCTACAACACCCGTGAGGCCGCGCTCAATAATGAGTTCGGTGGGTTCGACAAAAGATTTAAATCCCGTTAGTCTTAGTTTCGCAAAACGCATATCTTCGTGTCGCCCAATTTAGCCCCCGCGTTTAAGCGAGCAGCGGATCTACATATTTTTTCAAATCATCAAGCGTGCGTTCGCCTTCCCACAGCTTGCCATTGATGAAAATCGTCGGAATGCCTTTGACGCCATAAGACTTATCGCCCTTATCGCGCGCTTCCATAATGCCTTTTGCCACGTCAACATTCTTCAAGCACTTATCAAAATCTTCAGCCGACATGCCAGTTTGCTTGGCGATATCTTTCAGCTGATTATAAGCATCAGGAACCCATTTTTGCTGGGTTTTGAAGAAAATATCGATGAGCGGGAAATATTTATCCTTAGCCGAGCAGCGCGCTAACATAAACGCACCCATGGCTTGATCATTGTGCGGGAATTCACGGAAAATGAATTTCACTTTGCCGGTATCGATGTAATCTTTGCGGAACGGCACAAACACATCGGTGTAGAACGCCGCGCAATGCGGGCAGCTGGCGGATGCATATTCAACAATGGTGACTTTGGCCGTATCTGGGCCCAAAACCATGTCGCCTTCTTTTGGCGGGGTGAGAAGGTCCGTCAGATCGACTTTTGCATCTTGGGCAAAAGCGGGCGTGGCGGCGGCCAAAGCAATGGCAGCAGCACCAACGAGAAGATTGCGGCGGGATGTATTGATCATGGGGTTTTCCTACTCGAGTTTGGGGATGGAGACAAAACCCTATTTAGGCCTGTGGAGAACGCAGGTTTAGGGCCGTTTGGGGCAGAAAAAGAAGCAAGCTTTGAAAGTGCCGCTTTCAAGTCTGGATCTTTAATATCATCGAAATTTTCAGCCCAAGCCTTGGCGGCTTCCGGCTTTATGGGTTTGCGTGGAATTTTAGGTTCTGGCAGCGGAGCGTTGTCCGGAGTCACTTTCAACGCGGTAATTGCGCCGTAGCCCAAAAATTGATTCACCCGCTCGATGATTCGCGGCGTTTCATAATGCAGCTCAAGGGCACGGCCTGCCTGCGCTTTAACCTGCAGAGTGCCGCCAGATTGATGGCCGCTTGCATCATTGCCGCGTGGCCATTTGATTTTTTCGGGGCGGCTGATTGCTGCCACCTGCTCACCCACAATCACGCGCCATTGCGCCACCAGTTGTTCGCTTGCAAAGCCATGGCGCTGGAAAGCGGCCTTGGCGAGATTGCGAAAATGTTTATCGATGGTTTGCATGATTCCGGGTTGTAATTGCGTGTTGCGGCAGGATATTCACTGAACCATGGCAGAACAAGGGCTAGCAACCGATTTACCTGGTAAACTTCTCGTATGGTACGACGCCAATGCTAGGCTGCTGCCATGGCGGATGAGGCCGGGGGTTAAGGCTGATCCATACCGGGTTTGGCTTTCCGAGATCATGTTGCAGCAGACCACTGTGGCGGCAGTCAAAGACTATTTCGTAAAATTCATAAGGCTTTGGCCAAGTGTTTTTGATTTGGCTGCATCTGAAACCGAAGATGTGATGAAGGCTTGGGCGGGGCTTGGCTATTATGCCCGCGCGCGGAATTTACATGCCTGCGCGAAGGCTGTTGCGGCGGCGGGGGGTGTTTTTCCGCAGACAATTGAAGAATTGCAAGCGCTCCCCGGCATCGGGCCATATACAGCCGGTGCCATTGCTGCGATTGCATTTGATGTTCCGGTGGCTGCCGTTGACGGAAATGTGGACCGCGTGGTTTCGCGTTATTATGCCATTGAGGTGCCCTTGCCCGCATCGAAGCCGCGCATTCGAGAACTGGCCCAAGCGCTCGTTCCACAAAACCGCGCAGGAGATTTTGCGCAAGCGATGATGGATTTGGGGGCAACGATCTGCACACCAAAATCGCCATCCTGTTTAATTTGTCCGTGGACGGATGATTGTGCTGGGCGCATCAAAGGCATTGCCGCTGCCTTGCCTTTGAAGGCCACGAAAGCAAAAATTCCGACCCGCTATGGCCATGTTTATTGGATTGAAAATGCCAAGGGCAATGTATTGGTGCGCACTCGCGCGACCAAAGGATTGCTCGGCGGCATGACGGAATTTCCATCAAGTGAATGGGTTGATGGCAAGCGCATCAACTTCGTAGCACCCTTTGAAGCGGAGTGGAAAAAATCGATTGGCTTAGTCGAACACACCTTCACCCATTTTCATTTGGAACTGGTTGTGTGGAAGGCCGTGGTCGCAAAGCCTGTTCTTGACGGACGGTTTGTTAAAAAGAAAGTGTTGGCAACAGAGGCGTTGCCTTCACTTATGCGCAAAGTTGCCGTTCTGGCAATGAAGACGGGTTAAGCCGCCTTCGCCATTTCGGCACGCACTTGCTGCCGCAACAAATCAATCGGCACCAAATTCGGTCCACGGCGTACGTGCCAATAAGTCCAGCCATTGCACGCTTCCGCGTTTTGAACATGTGCGCCTACTTTATGGATCGAGCCCGAATTATCTTTTGAAGCAATCGATCCGTCGGCACGCACAAAGGCGGCGATGCGTGTGGTATGATCGAATAAAGTTTCACCCGCTTTAACTAAACCGCGTTCAATTAACGTGCCAAACGGAATGCGCACTTCAGCGCGTTTGCCAACTGTGGTTTTCAAAGCTTCGAGAGAGAGCGGTTCGACCGCTTCGATGCGAGCCATAGCAGCACGGGCATAATTCTCTTCGCGCTCACAACCAATAAAGTGACGGCCTAATTGCTTGGCCACAGCGCCTGTTGTGCCCGTGCCGAAAAATGGATCGAGGATCACATCGCCAACATTTGTTGTTGCCAACATCACGCGTTGGAGTAGCGCTTCTGGCTTTTGCGTTGGGTGCAGCTTGTCGCCGTCTTGGTTTTTCAGGCGCTCGCCACCGGTGCAGAGTGGCAGCGTCCAATCGGAACGCATTTGCAGATCATCATTGAAAATTTTCATTGCTTCGTAGTGGAAGCAATATTTGGATTTTTCTTCACGGCCAGCCCAAATCAAAGTTTCATGGGCATTTGTAAAACGACGTCCACGGAAATTTGGCATGGGGTTTGACTTGCGCCACACCACATCATTCAAAATCCAATAGCCTAAATCTTGCAGGATAGAGCCGACACGGAAAATATTATGATAAGACCCTATCACCCAAAGTGCGCCATTTGGTTTTAGCGCACGGCGGCATTCGGTTAGCCACGCTTTGGTGAAAGTATCATATTCGGCGAAGCTTGCGAACTTATCCCAGTCATCATCCACTGCATCAACTTTGCTTTCATCAGGCCGGCGCAAATCACCACCGAGTTGCAAGTTATATGGTGGGTCTGCGAATACGAGATCGACCGTGCCTGTGGGGATTTTTTTGAGTTGCTCGAGGCAATCCCCCATCAGAATTTGGTCGTGAAGGGGACGTACATCTAACTTTGATTCATAACCCAATTTTTTATTTCCCCTGTACGCAACTCAACTGACTAGGCGTTTTGATTTTTCATAGAAAAATCAAAATCGCCCTTGGTTTTTTTTTCGATCAACTTTTCCGAACTTTGACGATTCCGTCAAAGTTCGGGTTGATCTATGGGGTTATGAATCTTTGCGGAGTCGCTGTGAATCCAAAAGCCTAATGATGGTTAACGGGCTAGGAGTATAGCGATGGGTTCGAAGGATTTCCGGTGTTCGGCGCAAGGGCCGTGGATGGCGAGCGCTGCGACATGGGCCGCTGTGCCATAACCTTTATGGCGGGCAAATCCGTAGAGTGGATAGGTTTGATCATGTTGATGCATGATCCTATCGCGCGTTACTTTGGCGATGATTGATGCGGCCGCGATGGAAAGCGATTTTGCATCACCGCCGATAATGGTTTGAGTTTTGCAGGTGAGCTTTGGCGATTTATTGCCGTCGATCAAGGCGAGATTCGGTTTGATTTCGAGTTTACCAAAAGCGCGTTGCATGGCGAGGAAAGTCGCTTGAAGAATATTGATGTCATCGATTTCGGCAGCTGAAACAATGCCGATGCCAACTTGCGATGTTTGCATGATGGGACCGAATAATATTTCGCGTTTGGCTTCGGTGAGTTTTTTAGAATCATTGAGACCGGAAGGAATATTTTTCGGATCAAGAATTACAGCACTCGCCACAACAGGCCCAGCCCACGGCCCGCGCCCTGCTTCGTCGATTCCGCAGATGATGGTGTGGCCATCGTTTAATGCTTGAGATTCGAAGGTGAAGTTCGGGGTGGTCATGCCCCTTCATGCGCGAACCTTAAATTAAACTCAACTGCTCACCCACCTGCACCGGCCTCGCAAACAAATCAGTGCGCAATTTCACCCGCTTGGCATTCAACCCCAACCTTTGGGCTGCCAATTGGAAGCGCCGCCCAATCGTCCACGCATAAGGCCCAGAGCCTGTCATGCGGGTGCCGAATTCCGGATCATTCTCTTTGCCGCCGCGCACCGATTTGACCAGCGACATCACTTTTGCAGCGCGGTCAGGGAACTCTTTGAACAACCAATCTTTGAAAATGTCTTTCACTTCAAAGGGCAAGCGCAGCATGGTGTAACCCGCCTCGCGTGCGCCAGCAGCATAGGCGGCTTTTAAAATGGCTTCGATCTCGTGGTCGTTGAGGCCAGGGATGATGGGGCCGATCATCACGACTGTGGGAATGCCAGCGGCTGATAAAGCTTCAATTGCCGCCAAGCGTTTGGCTGGGGTGGAAGCGCGGGGCTCCATAGCTCTGGCTAATTTGGGATCAAGCGTGGTGATCGATAAGGCCACCTTCACCAAACCCT
>JAYTSN010000375.1:0-2937 GCA_043745625.1 Aestuariivirga sp.
TTGGGCATGGTTGAGAAAGTGATGGGTGGCGCGTTGGTGATCACGGGTGTGATGTTCCTCACGGGTTGGATGCAGACTATTTCTTATTGGCTGATTGAAACCTTTCCCGGCCTTGCTTTGATCGGTTGATTTACCCACAGGGTGCAGCTTGAAAAATTCCGTGTGCTGACTAGTGTGCACCCATGGCCGATGATCTTTTCAAAAAATTAGAAGGTATTCATGCATGCGTGTTTGATGCTTATGGCACATTGTTCAATGTGGCTTCGCCGGTTCAAAAATTAGCGAGCACGATTGGCGACAAGGCTGCTGATGTGGCCCAGTTGTGGCGGCAGAAGCAGTTGGAATATACGTGGCTGCGCAGTTTGATGGGCACGCACACGGATTTTTGGAACGTGACCCGCGATGCGCTGGATTATACGCTTGAAGTTCACAGCATTGTTGAGCCTGGTCTGGCTGATGAATTGATGACGCTTTATTTGAAGCTTGATGCTTATGAAGAAGTGCTGGCTGCATTGCAGGCTGTGCGGGCGAAGGGCAAGCGTTGTGCGATTTTATCCAATGGCAGCCCGTCAATGTTGGATTCTGCTGTGCGGCATGCGGGATTAGAAAAATTATTTGAGCAGGTTTTATCGGTCGAGGAGGTTGGCATTTATAAGCCGAGCCGCAGGGTGTATCGTTTGGCAATGCAAAAAATGCAGATTACAGATGCGCCGTCGATTTGTTTTGTTTCCGCCAATGCGTGGGATGCGCAGGCGGCGGCGCAGTTTGGATTTCAAGCGGTGCGGGTGATGCGGACGCCTGGGTTGAATGACCGAGTTCCAGGTCGGCCCGCAGCGACGATTGATTCACTCAGTAAGTTGGTGGAGTTGCTTTAGGCGCTTCTGCGCGATCCTACGAAAGTTTCGTTGCGCTGCCTTGCATGGGCGCGCACTGCGTCTCCGAATGCAGTGAAGAGTTTTACTGAATCTGGGTTATTGGCAGCACTATATTCTGGGTGCCACTGGGTTCCGAAGGCGAAGGATTTAGCGCCTTTGACGGAGACCGCTTCGATGACGCCGTCTGGTGCGGTGGCCTCAATGTTAAGGCCTGCGCCCAATGATTTTACACCTTGGCGGTGGATCGAATTTACCATTGTTTCTGATTTGCCGATGATGCGTTCCAGCAATCCACCTTTGGCAATTGTAACTTTGTGGCTTGGGCCATAACGCAGATCATTATCGTCGGATGGTGCCGCGCGGTGGTCTAGGCGTTTATCGCCGCGTTGCAATTCGGTTTCCAAACTGCCACCCATCACCACGTTCAGTTCCTGAAATCCGCGGCAGATGCACAGGAGTGGCAGGCCACGGTCAATACAGGCGCGAATGAGTTTGAGCGTTGTGTTATCGCGGTGATGATCATAGGGCTCGTGATCTGTTGATGGGGTTTCGCCATAATGCGGCGGGTGTACGTTTGAGACTGCACCGGTCATTAAAATGCCGTCGAAGTGATTGAGCAGATCGTCGATGCCTAATGGATCGACCATGGACGGAATCATGACAGGTAGAACTTTGGACACATCCGCCAAGGCTTTCACATATTTATCGCCCAATGAATGAAACAGAAAGCCGTGGTTTTCATAAGTATCGGCAGGCAGGCCCACGAGGGGGAGAATCGACATTGGTTGAAACTTTCAAATCAGTGGCAAAATGAGTTTGTAGATTACTCCCAAGATTGCGGCCAAGGCGAGCGTTTTCGGAATGCCCATATGAAAGCGCAGCAGGGCAATGCCTGCGATGATGGCGAGGATAAATGCTGCATAGTCGAAAGCTTTGAAGTCGGGCAGCCAGATAGGTATTGGCCCTGTTGCGCGTTGAATAGTGCCAAAGAAGACATGGAGGCCAAACCAAATTGCCAAGTTTAGGATCACGCCAGCTACAGCTGCAGTGATGCTAGACAGGGCCGAAGCGAGGCGGGGCATGGTTTGCAGATGCTGCACATAAGGTGCGCCTGCGAAGATCCACAAGAAACAAGGCACAAAGGTCATCCACAGATAGATCAAACTGGCAAACAATCCGGCCCAGAGGCTGTTTAAGGATTTGGCGGCAGCGAGGAAGGCTACGAATTGGCCGACGAGGATCAAAGGGCCAGGCGTGGTTTCAGCGAGGCCCAGGCCGTCAATCATTTCGGATGCGGTGAGCCAGTGATATTGTTCGACAACGGTTTGGCCCATGTAGGAGAGAACGGCATAGGCGCCACCAAAAGTGACCACCGACAACTTGGAGAAGAACAGTGCAAGGTCTGTGTAGACATGGGTTGGTCCATAAGTCCCGTTGATGAGCGCTAAGGGCACCAACCAAATGACCAGCCATATTACAGTGGTTTTGATGAGACTTGAGAAAGGCGGCAAGGGTCTTGGTTTTTCGGTCGTATTGGTTTTTTTGTTAGCGTTGAAGAAACCGGTCAATGCCGCCACGGCGATGACCAATGGAAAGGGTAGGGCGAAACAAAAGAGAGCAATGAATGCTGCTGCGGCGATGGCCCAGTCGATTGGGCTCTTTAGAGCGCGTTTGGCAACGCGCAGGAGCGCTTCAAGAACGATCACAAGAACGGCGGCTTTCACGCCCCAGAACAGGCCTTCGACGAAATTAAGTTTTCCGAAGAGAGAATATAGAATTGAAAGAGCAAGTATGGCGGTGGCTCCGGGGAGCACAAACAAAAGTCCCGCTATCAAGCCGCCGCGCAGGCCGTGAAGTTTCCAACCGACATAGGTGGCCAGCTGCATGGCTTCGGGGCCGGGCAGTAACATACAAAAATTCAGGGCGTGGAGAAATTCTTTTTCCTCTATCCATTTTTTGCCTTCGACTAGCTCACGGTGAATGAGCGCAATTTGTCCTGCAGGCCCGCCAAACGAGAGGAGGCCAATGCGGGTGAAGACTTTAGTGGCTTCAGCTTGGGAAG
>JAYTSN010000376.1:0-2913 GCA_043745625.1 Aestuariivirga sp.
ACATGAGCCACAGCCCCATTGGGCCAGCTCAGCATGCGTTTGGATGGTTCATACAAAGGTTGCTCGTTTGTTCCGTGTACGGACAAAAGTCCGGACTGTCCTTCAATCATCACCAAGCGGGCTTCATCAAAAGTGGGTGCCAACAAAGCAATGCGCTTTGCTGACGTGCCCCATTCGCCCAAGGCAATAGCCTTGACCCATTCGGCGCCGGCTCTGGTTTTGCCCGAACCCCGTCCGCCTAACAGGAGCCAGCGCCGCCAGTTCACACCTTCAGGTGGAAGTTGGTCCCGCCTCGCCCAATAGCGCCACTCCCTCAGCAGGTCGCGAACCACCCATTGCTCCATCGCCTGCACCGCTTGATCCCAAGTCTGCCTCTGGCTGCAAATTCGCAATGCGGAGCGCAAGCTCTTCACGCTCGGCGGCATTGAGTTTGCGTGTGTCGCTTCCCCGGCGCTGTCTGCGATCTTTTTGCTCAAGTTGTAAAACCTTTTCCAATGTGCGCACCAAAGTGTTGGTGGCGCGAATGTCGCGTTCATTTGCAAGCGCTGAAATATCTTCGCCGATGGCGTTCATTTCGCGCTCCAAGTTCGCCAAGCGTTTTTGTAAAATTTCTTTCAACCGTTTGATCGTGTCGCGCGTGCTTTCAGCCTTCAGCTTCTTGTTTGCAGCACCGCGCATCAGCCAGCCCTCAAGCTTGGCTTTTTTGCTGAGCACAATTGCAGGCATGCCGATGCTTTGGGCAATCTGGGACACGTTTTCCATCGTCTGTTCATAGCGCATACGAATATGCGCCCAAGCGGCCGTATCCGGCGCAGGCTTAGCGTCTTGGTTCATTTTAAATCTCTTCCTTTGGTGCAGTTTGGTTTAGATCGAACAAAAACCAGCTCAATCCGTCATTCCCGCGCAGGCGGGAATCTCTGTTTTTCTATATCTCAAACGCAGATCCCCGCCTGCGCGGGGATGACGGGTCGGAGGTGAACTTGTCTTTATCTAAATCTATCAATTCAGGGGTTGCCACCGCGACCCGAATTTCCGGGCCCATTTGTGGAGTATGACGAGAACTATCAGGTTCACCGTACGGTGTCAAGAATTATTTTCTGATTGTAGGATTTATTTTTACAGTTCCCCACTATTGCGGCACTGTCGCGATTGGCGAGCAAGGGCCCTCATCCCCCTTCGGGACCTTCTCCCATTTGCAAAGATGCAAACGGGCGAAGGCGATAATCACTATGTTCGGTGTAACTGTTAATAGCCTTCGCCCGTTTCGCGAAGCGGAATGGGAGAAGGTCCCGAAGGGGGATGAGGGCTCTTTGGCAACCTCACGCGATCAACCCACCACTTCGAAACCCACTTCTGGAGTATGCAAAGAACTAGCACCCTCACCGTACGCTTGTCAAGAACTATTTCCTGCAATAGTCATTATTTTATTTAACGAGCTTCTAAATCGTACTCAAGTTATTGTAACAGAATGGACATTCGGCAGTTACAATATTTGGCAGCTTTAGCCCGCGAAAAACATTTTACGCGTGCCGCGGTGGCTTGCAATATCACACAACCCACTTTATCGGGCCGGATTCGCCAATTGGAACAGGAGCTTGGTGTGCCAATTGTCGAGCGCGGCCAGCGCTATATTGGGTTAACGCCAGAAGGCGAGCGCGTTCTCAAATGGGCGCATCTGATTTTAGACAACTGGCAAAACCTTCAACAAGAGCTGGTTCAGATCAAAGGTAAAAAGGGCGAACTGGTGGGCCGCATGGTTTTAGGTGTTATCCCCTCTGCCCTGCCGATGGCCTCGTTCCTCACCAAAGCCATGAACGCCATGCACCCTGCGGTGGATTTCACGATCCTCTCGCACAGCTCTGAAGAAATCATCCGTGCACTGAGCGATTTTTCAATTGAGGCCGGCATCACCTATCTCGACAACGAATCCGTTGAAGGTTTGATGTCAGTTGAACTGTACCGGGAAAACTATTGCCTGTTCATTTCAAGCGCCCATGAATATGCCAAGCGCGATCATGTCACCTGGTTTGAGGCCGCTCAACAACCCTTGGCTCTGCTCACCCCCAATATGCAAAACCGCCGCATCATCGACCGCGCCTTTGCAGCCGCCAAAGTTCACCCCTCGCCTCGGGTCGAAACAAATTCAATCATGAATCTCATTTCATCTGTGCGCAGCATGAACCTCTGTTCGATCATGCCGGATTATTTCCGAAACGCCATGGGTGCCCTTGAAGGTGTCGTGGCCGTTCCACTGAGCGAACCAACGGTAAGTCATGCCGTTGGATTGGTCGGCGTAGACCGCGATCCGCTTTCGCCAGCAATTGCTGCATTGTTCCAAGCTGCCAAGAATTTCAAAGTCAGCAGCTGAACCAATCTGCATGTTACGAAATCGTTTCAAACGATTGATACTGACTATAGCGTGATAGACGAACCCGATTGGCTACGCCAATATTGCTATGGCATAATGCGCCATGGCCAAGAAAATGACTTTAATTGATCTCCAGTTCGGCAAGTCCGATCCGGCAACTCCCATTTGCGCTAATTACGGCAATAAGCCTGACGCGCTGCTCGAAATTTTGCATGATGTGCAACATGAATTTGGCCATGTGCCCGAAACGTCCCTGCCCGCCATTGCCCATGCTTTGAATTTGTCGCGCGCTGAAGTTTACGGCGTGGCCACTTTTTATCATGATTTTCATTTGAAGCCGACGGGCAAACACCACTTGAAGCTTTGCAGTGCTGAAGCATGCCAATCGATGGGTGGGCGCGGATTGGTTGCAGCGGTTGAAAAATTTTTGAGAGTAAAAATCGGCCAAACCACTTCTGATGGCCTGATCACGCTGGAAGCGACTTATTGCTTGGGCCTTTGCGCATCAGCTCCATCTATGATGGTTGATAATAAGCCAGTGGCCC
>JAYTSN010000377.1:0-2900 GCA_043745625.1 Aestuariivirga sp.
TTTTCTTGTGCGACCGATAATGTGCCGCGCAACTTGCCTGCCAACAATGCAGTGCATGCAAGCGCCGCCAATTGGCAGGTGAACGCTTTGGTCGATGCCACGCCGATTTCGGGACCTGCATAGGTGCGGAACACCAATTCAGCTTCGCGCGAAATTGTGCTTTCTGGAACATTCACAACAGCCAGAATATGTTGACCCTGCGATTTTGAATAACGCAGCGAAGCAAGTGTATCGGCGGTCTCGCCTGATTGTGAAATAACAATAGCCAAACCGTTCTTCGAGAGTGGTGCTTCGCGGTAACGGAACTCCGAAGCCACATCGACTTCGCAAGGCAAGCGCGCCACTTTTTCAAACCAATATTTAGCCGCAAGCCCAGCATAATAAGCCGTGCCACAAGCCGTGATAGTGATCCGGTCAAGCTTAGCAAAATCAAAAGGCAGGTTTTCTGGAACGCGAACAGTGCGGGTCGAGAAATCGATATACTCAGCCAATGTATGGCCGACCACTTCCGGCTGCTCTTCAATTTCCTTGGCCATAAAGTGGCGATGATTGCCTTTATCGACCATCATCGACGAGGCTTGGCTGAAACTCATCGGACGTTTCACGGGATTGTTGTTGGCGTCAAAAATTTCGTAAGAGTTGCGTGTAAGCACAGCCCAATCGCCGTCTTCAATATAAGTGATTTTGTTGGTGAAAGGCGAAAGTGCAATCGCATCAGAACCCAAATACATTTGACCATCACCATGGCCAATGGCCAATGGCGGGCCGTTACGCGCGCCGATCATCAGATCATTCTCGCTCTTGAACATAATTGCTAAAGCAAAAGCACCCCGCAAACGGCCAAGCACTTGCTTTACAGCCTCAACAGGCTTCACACCCTTTGCGCGTTGCTCAGCTAAAAGGTGGGCCACAACTTCAGTGTCAGTCTGCGTTAAAAATTTAACACCCTTGGCTTCGAGCTCAAGCTTCAGCTCATAAAAATTTTCGATGATGCCGTTATGCACAATCACAACATCGCCTGAGATATGCGGATGAGCGTTCGTTTCATTTGGTACACCATGGGTGGCCCAGCGCGTGTGGCCGATGCCGCTATTGCCGCTCAAAGGCTGCTCGCGCAAACGATCTTCTAAATTGCGAAGCTTGCCTGGTGCACGGCGGCGTTCAATCGAACCAGCCTCAATCGTGGCGACACCTGCGGAATCATATCCGCGGTATTCCAAGCGGCGCAATGCTTCGACGATATCAAGCGCAACAGGCTTTGTGCCCAAAATGCCAACAATGCCACACATGTTTATTTGTCCTTTGCCTTTGAATTCTCTGTCTTGCGAGCGGCCTTCACGGCACGGTAACGCTTAGCCCAGCCTGCTTTAATTTCCTGTGGCGCACGAGACATCGCCAACGCATCCGTCGGCACATCAACCGTTATCACACTGCCTGCTGCGATGTTAACCCCTGCCCCGATTTTTACCGGAGCAATAAGCGAAGTGTTCGAACCTACAAAAACTTTCTCACCAATTTCCGTGAGATGTTTTTCATAACCATCATAATTGCAGGTGATGGTTCCAGCACCAATATTACTGCCCGCACCGACGATGGCATCGCCGATATAGCTCAAATGATTGGCTTTCGCACCATTGCCGATTTTGGCCTTCTTGATTTCAACGAAATTGCCAATATGAGCTGAAGCGCCAATTTCCGCACCAGGCCGTAAACGTGCATAAGGCCCAATGCGCGCGCTCTCGCCCACACTTGCGCCCTCAATATGCGAGAATGCAAAAATCTCAACATTATCACCGATCGTCACTTTCGGTCCAAACACCACATTGGGTTCGATCACAACATCTTTGCCAATTTTAGTATCGGCTGAAAAATAGACCGTGGACGGATCAATCAGCGTTGCGCCGCCGACCATGGCAGCTTTGCGGGCTTCTGCTTGAAACAAGTTTTCCAAAATCGAAAGCTGCATGCGATCATTGACCCCCGCAACTTGCACTTCATCACACATAGCAACTGCGACATTGGTTTTGGCTTTCACCGCCAGCTTTACCAAATCCGTTAAATAGTATTCGCCTTTGGCATTTTTGTTTGAAAGCTTGGGCATAATTTTCCACAGCAAATCATTATCAATGGCGATGATGCCAGAGTTGCAACGATTGATTTTCTTTTCTTTAGACGTTGCATCAAGCTCTTCGCGAATATCAGTGATAGAATTCTTACCGCCGATAAAACGGCCATAGCCATGTGGGTTTTCAGCTACAAATCCCAATACCGCCATTTTGGTTTTCGCATTCAGCTTTGAAAGCAAATCCTTGAGGGTCGCGGTTTTGATCAAAGGCACATCACCGTAAAGCACAACCACTGTGCCTTTAAACTCCGCCAAAGCTGATTTTGCCATCAAAACAGCATGACCTGTGCCCAAGCGATCTTTCTGCTGCGCAAATTGGCAGCCAGCAATAATCAAGCTGGCCTCTTTTTGAACTGCAGGCATATCTGGCCCATGAATAACCACGGCTTTCGCCGCGCCCAAATCCCGGCCCGCATGCAAAACATGGCCAAGCATTGAACGGCCAGCAATTTTATGCAGTACTTTAGGCAAACCAGATTTCATCCGCGTGCCCATGCCCGCTGCCAAAACCACCAATGCTAAATCAACCATCCCAACCCCAAATTTTAAAATCCCGCTTGATTCACTAGCATTTAAGGGTGTGAAGCTCGTTAATTATGGCGGGGTTTTGCTTTTTGGTTAATCAGTTAACAATGCGACAAACAAACCAGAACCAAGGCCTTGACCATGACGAAGCGCGCAACTATGTTCCGCCCGCTTTCACGGACTCATATTAAAGTCTGATGACGTGTGGGCCCATAGCTCAGCGGTAGAGCATCTGACTTTTAATCAGAGG
>JAYTSN010000378.1:0-8398 GCA_043745625.1 Aestuariivirga sp.
CCCAGCAATATCTTATGCTGCCTAGACAAGGCTTGTGGCCTCGGCTTCGAGTTGATCAGCGGCTTCGGCGAGAAGGGCATCATCTGCCTCGCCGTAAATTGATTCGCGGCCAATCTCAAGCATGACAGGAACAGAAAGCGGCGACACGCGGTCGAGCGCCTTGTGTAAAATCTGGTTTTTGATGCGTTTCAACATGGCGGCGAGACGGTGGATGTCAATTAAACCATCAGCGGCATCATCCCAGGCCGCTCGCAATAGAAGGTGATCAGGCTGATGGGTTCGCAGGGCATCATAAATCAAATCGGTATTGACTGTCACCTGCCGCGCGGTTTTTTCTTTGCCCGGAAAATTGCGTTCAATCAGGCCTGCTATAATTGCGCAATTGCGGAAGCTGCGTTTCATCAAATTGGATTCCGCCAACCACGCTTCAAGATCATCGCCCAACATGTCTTCATCGAAAAGCTTTGCCAATGAAATGCGGCCAGTTTTAATCATCAATGAAGCATCGGCTATGCACCACACAACCAAGGCATATTCGGACGAGACAAATCCCATGGGCTTGGCACCCCAACGTTCAAGGCGTCTGGTCAATAACATGCCTAGGGTTTGTTGGGCCAAACGGCCTTCGAAAGGATAGCACACCAAGTAATGCTTATTGGCGCGCGGAAAGGTTTCAACCAGCATTTGATTGGCGTTGGGAATGGCCGATGCCCAGCTTTGGGTGTTGAGCCAGTCTCTCACTTGGTGCGGCAAAAATTGCCATTTTGATTTATCGGCCAATATGCCGCGCACGCGTTCGGCCAGATAAGTCGAAAGCGGAAATTTTCCTCCGGCATAGGAAGGGATCATCGGGTCGCGGTCATGGGCTCTGGTGGCTAATGCGCCGTATTCGTCGAGGCCTTCGAATTTTAAAACTTCGCCGGAAAATAAAAATGTATCGCCAACAGCCAGCTGGCTTAAAAAATATTCTTCAAGTTCACCCAGCACCCGGCCACCTGTCACTATGCGCTTACCAGTTCGATTTTTGATTGATGCCAACCTCAATTTCAACATTTCATCGGCAACGATTGTGCCCATGTTCATTTTATACCTTGTTGCCAGCACAGGATGGGCAAGGCGGAATTTATCACCAATATCGACTTTCAATTTGGCATAGCGTTCGTAGGCTTTGAGCGCATAGCCGCCTGTGGCCACATAGTCCAAGGCCTGGTCAAAGCGCTCACGCGTTAGCTTGCGGTAGGTGAACGCCGTGATGATTTCGTTATAAAGATCGTCAGCAAAAAATGGCCCCGAACACGCGCAGGCCATGATGTGTTGGGCCAGCACATCAAGCTTCATGACCATGGGATATTCGGTGTCTTGGGCGTTTTCTGTGGCTGCTGCACGCGCCGCTTCGCACTCTAAAACTTCAAAGCGATTGGACGGGACCAAGATGGCTTTGCTGGCTTCATCAAGCCGGTGATTGGCGCGGCCAATACGTTGCAGCAGACGGCTTGAACCTTTGGGTGCACCCACATGGATTACTAAATCAACATCGCCCCAATCAATACCCAGATCGAGTGTCGAAGTGCACACTACGGCTTTGAGTTTGTTTTCTGCCATGGCCGCTTCAACCTTGCGGCGCTGGCTTACATCAAGTGAACCGTGATGCAGGGCAATGGGCAAATTATCGTCATTGGCCGCCCATAATTCTTGGAACACCCTTTCTGCTTGGCTGCGGGTGTTCACAAACACCAACGACATTTTGGCTTTTTTAATTTCGGCATAAATTTCAGGAATGGCATAAACGGCTTGGTGGCCACTCCAAGGCACGCGTTCAGCAGATTCCAGAATATGAATATCAGGCGGCGCACCCGCTTGGCCAAGCACGAGGGGCACAGGTGGTTTATTGACGGGTGCCAACCAGCCCCGCAATGCATCGGGGTCTGCCACCGTGGCAGACAGGCCTGTAAAGCGGGCATGGGGCGAATGGTTGCGCAGGCGGCTCAATGCAAGCGAAAGCAGAACACCACGCTTTGACGAAACGATGGAATGAAGTTCGTCGATGATGACCGCTCGCAGATTTTTGAGAAGATGTGCTGCTGTTGGATCAGCAATCAGCAATGTCACTTGTTCGGGCGTGGTGATTAAAATATCGGGCGGATTGGTTCGCTGTCTTTTACGCCTTGCAAATGAAGTATCGCCCGTTCTGGTTTCAACGGTGATCTGCAATTTCATTTCTGCTATCGGTGCTTCCAGATTGCGCGCGATATCGACGGCGAGCGCCTTTAGAGGCGAAATGTAAAGCGTGTGGATGCCATCGTTTTTATGGGGCGCTTCAAGATCAACTAGTGTTGGGAGAAACCCTGCTAACGTTTTACCACCACCAGTCGGCGAGATCAGCAAGGCACTTTCGTTTTTGAGGCCGTGCACCAGCATTTGCAATTGATGTGCCCGGGGCGCCCAGCCGCGAGATGCGAACCAGTTCGTGAAGGTGGTTGGAAGAATTGCTTTCACACCACCTGATATCTTGCAATTGCCGAGCGCTCGATTGCTGCGGTCACCAATTTATCCAAATCAAGCGAATCGCGCAGAATGGCAAGAAAGCGCAATTCCTCGCGGCCCACGACCAAATCCGAAGCGGCCACCTCCACAGCTAAAGCGTAAGCTGTTTCCTTGAGGCGAAGCGGCAACTGATTATTCACCAACCCCAACACAGTTGTCATGCCTTCTTCATTTTGCAAAATGTCGCTGCACTCCTGAACCACCGTCACCAGTCTTGCGCGGTCAAAGGTTTTGAAAGCTGGCAACGTGCGGATGAGCAGTTCGATCTCTTGCAGTTCATCGGTGCTGATGTGACCTTCAACAGCCGACATCATGACCATGACGTAAATGAGAGCCTGTTGATTGGAGATGGTGCCGGGCATTTTTGCTTCCTTGCGTTAGAGATAAAACCTAATGGTCGCGCCCGATCTTGTCCAGCTTCGGGGTAAATGATTTTACGACATCTATGGCGTCGACCAATCCAAGACGGTCAATCTGAATGCCAGGTGGAAAAGCTGTGGTAAATCGCGTTGCCAAGCGCGGATCAAGTATAACAAAACAGCCGCGGTCGCCCTCGCGCCTGATCAGACGCCCAAAGGCTTGGCGCAACTTCAAACGCACCGACATATCTTTATAAGCATTGCCGCCAAAGGCCTCAGAACGCGCGCGTTCTAAAATCGTTGGTGTTGACCATGGCACACGGTCAAGCACAATCAGCCGTAATGAATCACCCGGCACATCCACACCGTCACGTACAGCATCGGTTCCGAGCAAACATGCATCACGTTCTGCGCGGAACATATCGACCAATGTGCCCGTGTCCATCGGGTCTACATGTTGGGCATAAAGTGGCAGACCAAATTTGGCGAGCGGTTGCGCAATGCGTTTATGCACGGCACGCAGACGGGCAATTGCCGTGAAAAGCCCAAGCCCACCGCCGCCTGAAGCGATGAAAAATTCGCGGTAAGCGGCTGCAATCTGATCCATGTCTTCGCGGTTCACATCCGTCACCACAATGACACGGCTGATTTTTTGGTAATCGAAGGGCGAGTCGTAGCCAGCGCGTTTGACAGGATAGGGCAAATGGATGGCACCCGTGCGCATCTCGGCATTCGTCCAATCGTCAGGCACATCAGGCGGGCGGTCTTTCAGCGTTGCAGAGGTAACGATGATTCCATCGGCTGACCGCAGCACGGTGTTGGCCAGTGGCACAGTAGGATCAATCCAGTGGCTGTGAAGACCCACGTCAGACTCGCGGCCAAAGGCTTGGTCGATTGCGAACCAGTCGACAAACAGGGCATCGGGCGCCTCCAGCAAATGATTGAGCATGGATATCCAACCACCCACCACCAATTCGCCACGGCGTTTTAATGATCGCGCCAGGGATTCAATACGGCCACGGTCGTTGGTGTTGAGTTCGGCTGCCTCATCATCAAGCTTCTTGAGCAGCACATTGGCGAGTGCAGACATAGGCTTTTTCAAATCCATCAACGCCGTCGATAAATCAGCGACTGCATCGCTCAGGCCATCAACAAGCGGCAGACAATCTGTTTCTAATGAATTGTTATTTGATGGGTCTGAGCGCGCCTGAACCTGTTGGCGCACCAAATTCAAGAATTCTTCCGCCGAGCCTTCGGGTTGACCACCTTGGATCCGCCTGGTCCAACCGGGGCCTGGCAGCGCTGTGGCAGCACGCAAGATTTGCTGGAGAAGTTTTTCAGCATTGTCTTGTTCAGCCACCAAATCGCCAATGCGTTCGGCCAAACCTCGCCCGCGACGGCGTTCCGTTTCAGGCCCGCGCAACCAACGACGCAGCTCAGATGCTTCCATGGCCGTTAAGTGGCCACTGAAAGCGCTGTCGGCTGCATCAAACAAATGATGGCCTTCATCAAACACGATGCGCCGAATTCCGCCAGGTGCTGCTTCTTCATCAGGCGTTGTGGCCACGCCGATGGCTTGATCAATTGCAGCTTGGTGCAGCACCAAAGCATGATTGGCAATCACAATATCCGCATTGCGTCCGGCCCGCACTGATCTTTCAATGAAGCAGCGTTTGTAATGTGTACAGCCTGCATAGATACATTCGCCGCGCCTGTCGGTCAGCCCAAGTGCTGAAGGTGTCAGCCCTTTGCTTTCGCCATCAATTGATACGTCTTGAAACAAGCTGAGCAACCAAGACGGAAAGTCGCCGCCCACAATATCGCCATCGCGCGAAAATCTGGCCCACCGTGCGATTAAAGCGGCGAGCAAAGCCGAGCGTGCATTGGCCCCGGTCAACCTTCCAAACACTTCCTGCATGTTCAGCAAGCACGCATAATTCTCGCGTCCTTTGCGGATCACAATGCGCTCGCGGCGCTCGCTCGGGTCTTGAACCAGACGCGCGGTTTCCTGGTCAAGCTGGCGTTGCAAATTTTTAGTGTAAGTTGAAATCCATACTGGCGCATTGTTTTTGCGCGCCCAAAGATATGATGGTGCGAGATAGCCAAGTGTCTTGCCCAAGCCCGTGCCTGCTTCGGCGAGCAATATATTGTTGATGTCTTTCCTATCGCGCGGTTCAAATGCGTGGGTGGCAGCGGCGGCATAGTCGCGCTGACTTGAGCGAGTTTCGGAATCAATGCCTAAAATTTCTGCGAGGAAGCGCTTGGCATCAATGCCACTGACTGGCTCTTGCGTGCCGGGTGCGCGTTGGCCATCATCGTCCCATTCTTCAATGCGGTCCCAAACATTAAGGCCGGTGGCAAAGCCATTCACATCCATTTTTGGATTGGCCTTAAGTAACGCCGCCATCACCGGCTTGGCCCAAGGCCAATTGGCACGCGCCAGGAATGTGGCAAGTTCGGCGGCTTCCCTGAGCAATGGATAATTTTTGTTAGACAAACGCAACAGCAAATCACCGACCACCGCATGCAGCGTCTCACTGTCATTGCCCATCAATTCAACCGCGAGTGATCTGGCAAATCCCGTGGGGGTAGGTGTTGCTACGCGAGCCGGAACAACAAATGCAAACAGCTCAGCCACATCATAATGGCGCTGTTCCCGCGCTGCGCGAATCAAGCTTTTGGGAGCAGATGCAGCAGCGCCCAACCGCTCAATTAAAAAATGTGAATGACAAATAAGATGCGGGCTCGCCGAAAGCCTGGCCAGTGCCGCCGCCGCACCCAGCTTTTCACCAGATACAACAGCGCCCAACCCCAAGCCAATGGCGGTGGGGGGAGGCACGAATTTATGGTCGAGGGTGTTCATTGCCGGACAGCTTTAAAGGGCTTTGAGCCGAATTCAAAGCTGCCATATGACTGTCAAAATTCGAGCGGAGGCTCGAATGCTAACGAGGAGAATTGTCATGGATCAGAAAATCATAAATTTGTTTGACGGCTTTACCCATGGCGGAATGAGCCGCCGTGAATTTATGGATAAGCTGACAAAATTAGCGGGTGGCACAGCTGCGGCCATGGCGATTTTGCCGGTGCTTGAAAATAACTATGCAAAAGCTGATATTTTACCCGAAGGCGATGCCCGCATTGCCACCGAGCCATTAAAAATTGAAGGTGCTGCGGGCTATCTGGTCAAGCCTGCCGCTGCTGGCAAATATCCTGCCGTCATCGTCATTCATGAAAACCGGGGCTTAAACCCGCACATTAAAGATATTGCGCGGCGCATTGCGGCTGAAGGTTTTGTGGCCTTGGCACCAGATTATTTGACAGGCCTTGGTGGCACGCCTGATAATGCTGATAAAGCAAAAGAGATGATCGGTACATTAAAGCCAGAAGACATTTTGGCGACATCCAAAGCGGCTCTGGCTGCGGTGCGGGTTCACGCAATGGCCAACGGCAAGGCCGGGGCCATGGGCTTTTGCTGGGGCGGAAGTGCTGTGAATGCGTTGGCGGTCGCCGATGAAAGCTTGAATGCGGGCGTCGCCTATTACGGCGCGCAGCCCAAAGACGAAGATGTTGCCAAAATCAAAGCGCCATTGATGCTGCATTATGGAGCATTGGATGACCGGATCAATGCCGGCATTCCGGCTTTTGAAACAGCCCTCAAAGCTGGCAACAAAACTTACGAGCTGCTCAAATATGAAGGTGCCAACCACGCCTTCAACAACGACACGAATGAAGCGCGTTACAACAAGGAAGCAGCTGATCTGGCTTGGGGCCGCACGGTTGCGTTCTTGAAGAAAAATTTGGCCTAGTCACCACGCTCATTGACGAGAGAGTTGGACATGCCTAACAGGACTTTCCCACGCCCAAACGCACGTCCAATTTTTGAGTGAATGAAATGCCCATCTCCCCCGCCCTTCGCGCTGCTGCACTTGAATCAAAGGCTTGGCCTTTTGAGGAAGCGCGGAAGATTTTGAAACGGGTGCAGAAATCGGGGCAGAAATCGGTTTTGTTCGAAACGGGTTATGGCCCGTCAGGCCTGCCGCATATCGGCACGTTTGGCGAAGTTTCGCGCACCACAATGGTGCAACGCGCCTTTGAACTCATGTCGGATGTGCCCACCCGTTTGCTGGTGTTTTCAGATGATATGGACGGCATGCGCAAGATTCCAGACAACGTGCCGGATAAATCATTTCTCGAACCACATCTGCATAAGCCGCTCACATCCGTGCCTAATCCGTTTGGTGGCAATTATGAAAGCTTTGGCCATCACAACAATGCGATGCTGCGCCGCTTCTTGGATACGTTCGGTTTTCAATATGAATTTGGCTCCGCCACGGATTATTACAAGTCCGGCAAATATGACGACATGCTCATTCGTGCTTTGGAAAAATATGATGCCATTATGGGCGTGATGCTGCCCAGCTTAGGTGAAGAGCGCCAAGCAACTTATTCGCCTTTCCTGCCGATCTCTCCGATTTCAGGCCGTGTGCTTTATGTGCCGATGAAGGCTATCGATGCGAAAAAAGGCACCATTACGTTCAATGACGAAGACGGAGCTGAAACCACATTGGATGTGCGCGGTGGCCGCACCAAACTGCAATGGAAGCCTGATTTTGGCATGCGTTTTGCAGCCTTGGGTGTGGATTTTGAAATGTTCGGCAAGGATCATCAGTCCAATGCTCCGATCTATGATCGCAATTGCGAAATTCTGGGCGGCATTGCGCCTGAGCATTATGTGTATGAATTATTCTTGGATGACAAAGGCCAGAAGATTTCCAAATCTAAAGGTAATGGTCTGACCATTGATGAATGGCTCACTTATGCTGATCCGGATTCACTTTCGCTTTATATGTATAACCGCCCGCGCGAAGCCAAGAAATTGTTCTTTGATGTGATCCCGCGCGCCGTAGATGAATATGCGCAGCATTTGGCAGGTTATCAAAAGCAGACTGAGCCCAAAGATCATTTGATGAACCCGGTCTGGCATATCCATGGCGGTAACCCACCTCAGCCAGAAACCGGTGGTGTTACATTCGCGCTGCTGCTCAATTTAGTTGCCGTCGCCAATACCGAAGACAAAGCCGTGCTCTGGGCTTTCTTGAAACGTTATATGCCAGAGATGGACGCCGCAACGCATCCACGATTGGACAAGATGGTGGGCTATGCCATCAGATATTATTTGGATTTCGTAAAACCCAGCAAAATTTATCGTCCGTGTACGGAAGAAGAAGCCAAGGCGCTTGCCGATCTCAATGCTGCCCTTGCAGAATTGCCTGAAGGTTCAACATCAGAAGCCATTCAGCAGAAAGTCTACGACGTTGGCCGCCGCGACCCCTATACGGTCACTCAAAAGGACGGCACCATCGGCGTCGGCCAAACTTGGTTTAACATGCTTTACCAAGTGCTTCTGGGCGAAGAAAAGGGGCCCCGCTTTGGCTCATTTGCAGCGCTTTATGGTTTGAGCAATACGCGCAAATTAATCGCCGACGCGCTTGGTG
>JAYTSN010000379.1:0-2888 GCA_043745625.1 Aestuariivirga sp.
GAGATTTGCAAGGTCGGTTTTTCTGGGCAGGAAGCGCCTTAGGCGTCCGATTGCGTTTTCAATTGAGCCTTTCTGCCAAGGGGCGTGCGGATCGCAGAAGAAGGTTTTGAAGTTGAGGCTATGGAGTTTGGTGTGGTGACAGAACTCAGTTCCATTGTCGAAAGTCATGGTCTGCCTGAAGGCCAAAGGAAGGTCATCGAAAAAGGTAGAAAGGGACTGAGCTGTGATAGCGGCAGTTCGGTTTGCGGTGATCTCTGCCAAGAGAAAGCGTGAGTTTTTGTCGAGCGCTGTGAGGACTGACTGGTTGTATTTTGAGAAGAGAACATAATCGGCTTCCCAATGTCCAAGTGCTTGGCGATCGTCAGCCTCTCGTGGCCTTAAATGAATGGAAACACGGTCTTTTATGAAGTTTGCGGGGCTTCCACCTTTATGACCGCGATATCCCCGCTTGGCTTTGGCGCGGGGCAAGTAGAGCCGCCAAGCATAATCACTTGTTCTTGTCATTTGAGCGTAGATGAAGCGATAAATGGTCTCGTGAGAGATCAGGCGCTTACCCGTTTCAACTATGATCCTTCCAACGATCTGCTCTGGCGACCAACGTGATTTAAGGCCGCTGAGCACGAGGTCGCGTAACGTGTCATTGCGATCTAACTTTGATCCAGTCCAACGCCTTGCCTTGGTTTTATCCTGAGCAGCGGCTGGAAGATAACCCGATTGGCTGGTCAGGTTGCGATCTATCTCCCGAGAGATTGTGGATGGCGCGCGATCCAGCGTTGAAGCGATTTTCTGGATCGAGCACCCTTGGCCCTGTAACCTGGCAATCTGGATACGATCTTCGAGACCAAGCTGTTTATATTTGTTTCCCATGGCGACACCATAAACCGATTATGGTGTTGCACTTCGTTTGTGAACTCAGGGCAGGGCATCCAACTTTCTAAAGTTTTGTGCGCCTTCGAGTTGGATACCTTAGATTCACGGGAATGACGGGTTTGGGGTATTATTTCTTACTCATCGCTTTTACGAATGAATCCATTTCATCCTTAGGTGCATGCACAATATATTCGTGGCTCGGCCAAGCGCCGGATTGAACTTCGCCAACAAAACTCTTGAATGCATCGATGCGAATATCTTGAATGCGCGCATATTCAACCGACAAGTCAGCATATTTCTTGGAATGGCGTGGCACATGGCCTGTGTTGTAACCCAGCACGTCGCAAGCAAAGAGATATTGGCAATCGCCGCCTTTGCCGCCGCCCATGGAAACTAAAAACAAATTTGTGTGCTTGGCGATTTCTGCCGTCACTTCAGGCGGCACCACTTCTATTTCAACACCGAATGCGCCTACTTCTTCATAACGCTTGCAACGCACCCACACATCCATGGCGCTGGCAGCAGTTTTACCAACACCTTTAAAGCCACCCGTCCAAGTGCAATAATGGGGAACTAAGCCCACATGGCCAATGACAGGGATATAGTCTTTTGCCATGCGTTCAACAGTGTCGAAAGAGGCAGCACAATAAACTGCATCAGCTCCATGGTTCATCATATCAAAGGCCCAGCGCATATAGTCATCAACTGAGGCTGGCGCGCCATAGAGCGCCATGCCGGGCACAGCAAAAAGTGAAGGTGCTACATCGCGGAATTGTCTTTGCTTCAGCATTTCAGGCGGCACAGAAACCATATCAATGCCAGCCGCTTCCGCCGCAGCAACTTCTTCCCAAGTTTCGGTGCGCATCATCGTATATTGATACTTACCCTTGTTGGCGCGCACGTCTGCAACGGTTGGGCGCTTCTTAGCCATTGTTCCTATCCCTTTAACAGTGTTTTTAATTGTATATTTGGATCTGCGAGCTGCACTTCTGTTGGCGAAATATTTTTCGCGATCAACATTTCCGCAAGTCGCACTTCACGGCCTATGGCATTGCCAATACCAATGCCGCTGGCACCAACCAACCGGCCCTCCGAAGTGAGGTGGAACTCAACAAATGAATCAGGAGATAATGTGCGCCTAACGATTGTTTGCCCCATGTTTGGCATGCCTGCGATTTGCAGCGTGAAGTCATATTGATCAGACCAGAACCATGGAATTGCCGTATGAGATTTAGCTCCGCCCAACATATTTCCGACCGCAGTGTTGGCTTGATCTGTGGCGCTGCGCCATGCTTCGAGACGCGTGCGTGTTGCGCCAAAAAGAGCATGTGGAAAATTAGCGCAATCGCCAGCAGCAAATACATCTAGGTCACTTGTGCGCATATTCTCGTCGCACACAATTCCATTGTCGATTTTCAAGCCAGCTTCAGCAGCAAGTGTGACTTCTGGTGCAGCACCAATTCCCGCAATGATTGTATCTGCTGGGATAATCCGCCCGTCGGCCAAATGCACGGCGTGTTTTTCGAGTTTGGAAAGACCAGTCCCTGTCAACACCTGAACGCCTTCGCTCACATGCTTCTCATGAACAATTTTGGCGATTGCTTCTGTCACACCCCGCATAAGAATGCGAGGTTGGGCTTCAATCAACGTCACATGACATCCGCGCTTAACGGCACTTGAAGCCAATTCCAAACCAATAAAACCACCGCCGATGATGACGATTTTCTTATCTCGTTTAAATGCAGCGCGCAGCTTTTGCGCATCTTCAAAATCGCGCAGCAGCAAAGCATGTTTGCCGCCTTCGACATTAAGTTTACGTGGCTTGGCACCCGTGGCCAGTAAAAGCTTCTCGTAAGAAACGTGATCACCATTGCTCAGTAAAATCGATTTCAACTCTAACTCAAGTTTCACTGCTTTGGAATTGCGAATAAATTTTGTATTCAAAGATCGCAGTTGATCATCATCCAAAAGCAGAATCGGTGCAGGATCTTCTTCACCCGTAATTGAAGCTTTCGATA
>JAYTSN010000380.1:0-2876 GCA_043745625.1 Aestuariivirga sp.
AAAAATGATTTGAACATTGATTTGGTCTTTCTTCAGTTAGTTCTAGATTCGCGACAGCTTAGTCTCTACGAGCAAACAAGAACAACAGTTTATGGATAAACAACTTGTCACTTTCCGTGCTTCCAGGTGATCTGGATCAGGCCATCGCCAACTGGTTGCAACAGCAAGATGGCGCTGCGCTACGCGCCAACTCTGATCATCTCACAGAACGTTACCGCGCCGGGCAGAGTTCGGCGCGGGTTGATTTGGCCGCTTATCTGACCACCCGTATGCCTGCCACTTATGCGGTAGTGCGCAAAGTGTTGGGTGAGGTGGGGCGGGTGAACCCTGCGTTTGCGCCAACTTCAATGTTGGATGTTGGAGCAGGGCCGGGCACAGCCAGTTGGGCGGCACTGGCGGAATGGCCGGAACTTTCGACGATCACGATGATTGAAACTGATGCCCGCTTTGTGGAACTGGCGGGAGCGTTGGCAAAACGCTCTGAACTAGAAGCACTCGCCAAAGCCACTATCACGCGCATTAAAATGAACGAGGCTACAGCAAGGGCTAATCTCATCGTCGCTGCATATGTGTTTGCAGAGTTGGTCGAGAAAGATGCAGGCCAAGCGGCGCTGAAGCTTTGGGCGCAGACGGAAAACACACTCGTCATCATCGAGCCCGGAACACCGCGCGGCTTTGCGCGCATCAAAGCGGCACGGCAGATGTTGATTGCCGCGGGCGCGCATATCATCGGCCCTTGCACGCATGCGAGCGCGTGCCCCATGGCCGGCAATGACTGGTGTCATTTCACGCAACGCTTGGCGCGCAGCCGCGAACATATGCATGCCAAAGCTGCGACGGCGCCGTTTGAGGATGAACCATTTAGTTGGATCGCTGTAAGCCGCGTGGCAGTTCCAATTTCAGGTGGTCGCATTATCACACCGCCGGAACAAGACAAACATTCCATCACCTTCAAGATTTGCAACCGGCAGGGGATAAACGAACTTGTGATTGCACGACGCGATAAGCCAGCATACAAGCGTCACCGTAAACTGGCATGGGGCGATATCATTGCCGATGACATGAAAGATAATGAAGATGGATCTGGCACCCTATAAAGCCCAAGCGCAGCATTATCTCGAAATTCTTTTAGGATGGCTCTCTAGCCCGCAATTTTATGCGCAGGTGATTGCAATCATTGCAGCAGTTTTGATTGCGCGCATTGCTGCAAAACAAATTCTTTCCAAGTTGTGGTTGCTGAATGTTCAGCCGAACGAAGGCAAATTATTGCGCTATCGGACTTTGCTTTATTCGTGCCGCGATCTTTTGCGACCCATTTTCGTTGTGGCGTTCTTAGCGGGCGCTGCTTCAGCTTGTGACGCGGCGATTGGTTCATCCTGGTTGGTGCGCATTGGTGGAACTGTGGCTGTGGTTTCGCTGCTCTATGCGGTGATCAACCGCTTTATTTCTAATCCGCTGATCAACGCAGCCGCGCGGTGGATCGGCATGCCACTCGCCGCTATCTATATGTTTGGGCAGATGGATAATTTGCTGGTGTGGCTTGATTCTGTAGCCTTCCAAGCGGGCAACATTCGGATTTCGGTGCTGGCTCTCATAAAAGCTGCGGTGTTTGGCGGACTTTTGTTCTGGGTGGGGCGCGTATCATCGAATGCCGGACAAAAGGTTATTCGCGATCAGCAGACGGTTGACGTTCAAACACGTGAGCTGGCAGCCAAGGCTCTAGAGCTTGTTGTATTTGCAGTTGCAACTTTGCTGTTGTTCAACGTCTTGGGCATGGATTTGGCAGCACTTACGGTGTTTTCAGGCGCGTTGGGTGTTGGCCTTGGGTTTGGTCTTCAACAAATCGCCTCGAACTTTATTTCCGGCATTATTATTCTGCTTGAACGGTCGCTCAAGGTTGGCGATTTCATCGAGCTTGAAGATGGTCGCAGTGGAACATTGCAAAATATCAGCATGCGCTCTTCGCGGCTGGCCACTTTTGACGGCAAAGATATTATGGTGCCCAACGAACGCTTTATCACCACGCGGTTTGTCAATTGGACGCACAATGATCCGCGGCAGCGCTATGAAGTGCCGTTCAGCGTGAGTTATGATACTGATATTCACAATGTGGCACCGTTGGTCGTGCAGGCCGTCTCGAAGCTTTCTGGGATTTTGCTAGAACCTGAAAAACCCGAATGTGAGTTGAAGTCGTTTGGCGATAAGGGCGTAAAATTTGCAGTCAAGTTTTGGGTGAACGGCATTGATGACGGCAAAAACTCTTACACATCAGATGTGATGTATGCTGTGTGGGATGCATTAAAATCAGCAGGGATCGACATGAAGACTCCAGCGTGACAAGTTAGCTTGGTAGATGCACCTCGAAAAAAGGAAAAGTGATGCGTAAACTTATTTCATCAGGATCAACGTTTGAATCTGATATCGGTTACTCACGCGCGGTAGTGGACGGCGAGTGGTGCTTTGTGTCAGGTACAACGGGATTTGATTATTCCAATATGGTAATTTCGGACAACGTGGCTGTGCAAGCCGATCAGACATTCAAGAACATCGAGTCCGCTTTAGAAAAAGCAGGCTTTGCCATGGCCGATATTGTGCGCGTGCATTATCTTTTCCCCAGCGTCGATGACTTCAAGCCATGTTGGCCAGTGATGAAGAAATATCTGGGCGACGTGCGCCCGGCAGCAACGATGTTTGTGGCAGGCCTAGCTGATCCGCGCATGAAGATTGAGATTGAAGTGACGGCCAAGAAACGCAGCTAAAACGAAAAAAGCGGAACCGATAAGGCTCCGCCAATTTTGGGTTTCTCTCGTTTAAACTGGCACTCTTAAGGATGCCAGATCGGCGGCAGCTTTAAAGCGCCACTCAATTCTTCCTCC
>JAYTSN010000381.1:0-8298 GCA_043745625.1 Aestuariivirga sp.
GGTGTTTCACCTCATGACGGAGATTCTTTCAAGCACGATTATGCAGCGAGCGCTGGATAATCGGTGTATCCGACTTCAGTGCCACCAAAAAAGGTTTTGGGGTCGACTTCGTTTAGCGGAGCTTTGGTTTTAAGGCGCTCTGTTCCACAGCATCCGAACCATCAGTACGATTGATAGCCAGACCATCACCATAAACCGTGACAGCATAGAATCGATACGGCTTTATGAAGCCGCTTTACAAATCACTGTGTTCAACGGAATCGGTTCTGCAGCAACTGATCATCAACTATAAATTGTTTGGTCGATTGCTTGCTGAAGTGAATCGCGTTGACTGCTAATAAATGCGGAGACAAGCTTCAAATGGTAGATGATAGCTGAAACCACGGAGGCTCGAGAAATGAAGATAGAGATTTTGCGGTCGGATCAGCGACAAAAGAAAGTGTCAGTTGAGTTTTGTGGACTGTCACCGGCATTCTTTGTGGACTGTCACCGGAATTCGTTTGGTTTTGTGGACTGTCACCGAAATTTTTCACTTGAAGGCGTTGCACTTCAAATGTGAATCCACCTCCCCGCCTGCGCGGGAATGACGTGTTAATGGGGAGCGGATTCAATGTAAACTGATCGCGCTCTAAATGAAGGAACTTATTTTTCGTAATGATCTGCCACGAGTTTGTTGAGCAACCTTACACCCCAGCCACTGCCCCAGCTTTGATTGATTGCGGATTTTTCGGCGTCCATGGCGGTGCCTGCTACGTCTAAATGCGCCCATGGAACTTTGTTGACGAAGCGTTGCAGGAATTGGGCTGCGGTGATGGAGCCTGCGAAACGGCCTCCGATATTTTTCATGTCGGCGATGTCGCTATCGATCATTTTGTCATAGGCTGGGGTGAGTGGCATGCGCCAGACCTTTTCGCCTGTGGCGTAACCGGCATCGGAGATGCGCGTTGCCAATTCATCGTTGTTGGAGAAGAGGCCCGCGTGTTCTTTGCCGAGGGCGACCAAAATTGCGCCAGTTAACGTGGCCAGGTTAATCATGAATTTTGGTTTGAATTTATCCTGGATGTACCAGAGCACGTCTGCCAGAACGAGGCGGCCTTCAGCATCTGTATTGAGAACCGCGATGGTTTGGCCGGACATGGATTTAACCACATCGCCGGGACGTTGAGCATTTCCATCTATCGCGTTTTCAACGAGGCCAATTGCGCCGATGACGTTGGCTTTGGCTTTGCGTTTGGCAAGCGCCAGCATGAGACCTGTGACGCAAGCCGCACCGCCCATGTCACCTTTCATATCTTCCATGCCACCTGCTGGCTTGATGGACACGCCGCCTGTGTCGAAGGTGACACCTTTGCCGATGAACGCAATGGGTTGTTGGCCTTTCTTGCCGCCGTCCCAACGCATGACCACGAGACGCGCCTCGAAGGGTGAGCCTTGAGCAACACCCAGGATTGCGCCCATGCCAAGCTTTTTCATTTGGGCTGGTGTCAGGATTTCGATTTTGACACCGGCTTTGGCAAGTTGCTTGGTGCGGTTGGCAAATTCAACGGGATAAAGAATGTTGGCTGGTTCGTTGACCAGATCTCGCGCCAAATGATTGCCTTCGCGGATGGCAGAAAGTGGAGCAAACGCGGATTTGGCTTTGTCGGCGCTGGCCGTATGAATGGTTATTGAATCGAGCGGTTTAGCTTTTTCTGGTTTTTTGGATTTGTATTGGTCGAAGCTATAGACCCGAAGTGATGCGCCAGAGGCCAAGAGTGACGCGGTTTCTGCTTCTGATAAAGTCTTGTGGCCAGCAACGGCGATGGCAGCGGAGGTGGCTTTGGCAGACTGTAATGCGCCTGCAATTGCGCCGCCGAGCATTTCTGTTTCATGGGCGGTGATCGAATCAGCTTTGCCTAATCCGGCAACAATAACCCGGTCGTAAGCTCCACAAGCGATGACATCTAAGAACTGGTCACGTTTTGCTTCAAAACTTGCGGCTTTGATCGCGCGGGACAGCTGACCTTTGCTTGATTTATCCACAGCTGTGGCGAGGCTCGTTAGTTTGCCGCCCTCAGTTGCGAAGACGACGATTACGCCGGATTTTGGCAAAGTGGCATTGGCAAAGGCTATTTTCATTAGGGAATCCTTGGATTGGTGTGCGGACTTGATAGCGGGCTGAGGTTTTTCCTTCAACTGGGCTTTTAACAATCATTAACTATTGCTAAGAGAAAATACCCTAAATTCACAATTTCACCTGTTTGTTGCGAAATATTTCTTCTCTTCACGGCGAGGTTAAAAGCCGTTAAGGATTGTTAGACATTATGTGACGATTTTGGTGGTGGTGTTTGGGGCAACTAAAGCAACATAAATATGCTTTCAGCCAACTGCGGGGAAGTGTTTCCTGCGGCGCTCTTGTGCTTGGGCTGACGCTCATGGGTTTTACTGTGCCTGCGGTCGCTATTGTTAACAAACCTCTCATCGAGCCAATCACAACTTTGCCGCCGGATGGCACACAAGTTGATGTGGTGGCGGATAAGATCACTTACGATCCGAAAACTGAAAATGCGGTGGCAATCGGCACTGTGCGGCTGGTTTATGGACCATTCACTTTGACGGCAACGCATGTGGAATATAATTCGAAGACCGGGGCGTTCAAAGCCAACGGCTCTGTGGTGGTGCGCGAGCCTAACGGCAATGTATTAAAAGCAGAATCAGTTGCGCTGGCCAATAAGTTTAAAACGGGTTTTGCTAATCATGTGACAGCGCTGCTGACCAACAACGCCAAGATCACCGCAGTATATGCAAAGCGTTATGAAGGCGAAATTACAGTTTATGAGCACGCGACTTACACGGCTTGCACTGATTGTAAGACGCGAACGGGCCATCCGCTTTGGCAAGTTGTGGCTGATACGGCCACGCATGACAACAAAACCCACGACATTACGTATGTCAATCCAAAGTTGGAAATTGCTGGCGTGACCGTCGCTGCATCGCCTTATCTGGTTTATCCTGATCCAACTGTTAAACGGCGTACTGGATTTTTAATTCCGGAACTGAAATTCAATACGGCAATCGGCATTGGTATTTCGCCCGTTTATTTTTGGGCACTCGCACCTGATTATGATTTGACATTCCGCCCGATTATTTCATCAAGGCAAGCGCTGATAGGGGATGTGGAATTTCGGCAGGCGACTGCGACAGGCCGATACAATGTAAGGGCAATCGGGGTTCATCAATTCTCGAAGCTTGCGCCGCCTGACGACCAAGAATGGCGCGGAGCACTTTATACGTCGGGCGATTTTGCAATCAACCAAGATTGGAAATGGGGCTGGAATGGGGCGTTTGTCAGCGACATCAATTTTCTGAATGCCTATGGTTATGACGGTCGTGAAATTGCTTACAATGATGTGCATGCGACTGGGCTTTGGGACCAGACTTTTGTTTCGACACAAGTGATGAATTTCCAATCGCTGAGTACTGCTGTGAACCCAGCTGATATGCCATATGCGATGCCATATGTTTATGGCGAAAAAATTCTGCGTGATGTGGCGTTTGGCGGTGATGTGAGCATGAATTGGAATGCGTATTCACTGCACCGTGATCGAAGTTCAACACCCTATGCGACAGTCAATCACGGGACTGATCAAACACGGGGCGTTTTTGACCTAAGTTGGAAGACGCAATATATCAGTGATGCCGGTGTGGTGGTATCGCCTTTTGCCAAAGTGCGCAGCGAAATATTTGTGACAGAAAATGTGCCTGGTGCAGCAAGCATCAGCGAAACCACGGGGCAAGTTTTGCCATCCATTGGTGTTGATGCGCGCATGCCATTTATTGCATCGACTGGGTCGGGGCAGAGTGTTATCTCGCCCGTATTCCAGATTATTTCTGCGGCTGATCACAGCAACGTCAATCAATGGGGCAATGAAGACGCGATCACTTTGAATTTTGATCATACCAGCTTATTCTTGTCAGACCGATTTACGGGATATGATCGGTATGAAGGCGGCACGCGGGCCAATATCGGTGCTACTTATGCTTATTATGGTCGCGGTGGCGGGTTCATTCGCGCCAGCCTTGGCGAGTCTGTGCATATTGCGGGGCAAAACAGTTTCGTGGCGGGTTCGGGACTGAGCGGCGAGAATTCCGATATCGTCGGCAATGTGGTATTTCAACCTTGGAGCAACTTCTCGCTTTCATACGAAGCGCGGATGCTGAATGACTTTTCAGCGCTTGACCGCCAAGAAGCTTTGGCCAGCCTCACTTTTGACAGGTTTTCAGCCAATTTAGGATATTTGAGTATTGCTGCTGAACCAAACTATGGTCGTATCCGCGCTGAAAACTGGGCGCAAGGCGATGTTAAACTTGGTTTGGATAATGGGTGGAGTGTTTTTGGCGGGCTGACTTATGACATTGGTTATAGTCAATTGACGCGCAAAACTTTAGGTTTGGAATTTGATTGCGAATGTATGAATTTCAGAGTGGCTTATTCGGGAACCAAGGATCCAACGAACCAGTCAACCGAGGACAGAATTATGCTGTCGCTCGAGCTTGCCACATTGGGCAAAGCCGCGGTTTCTTCAACGTTCTAACGGTGTTTAAACTTGCTCTAACAATTTTTATCACCGTTTTGTTTATGGCGATGGGTAGCCCGGTTTTTGCGCAGGTGGCCGAAGTGATTGCAACGGTGAATGACACGCCGGTGACGAGCTATGATATTGATCAACGCATCAGACTTCTGGGAATTCTGGGGCAAAAAAATGGATTTGACCGGCGGAAGATTGGCAATGATTTGATCAACGATGTTGTTAAAATCAGTGAAGCTAAACGCTATAAAATTGACCCGACTGAGAAGGAAGTAGATGCTGCGCTGGCCGGAATGGCCAAGGGTTTGAAAACTGACCTCAAAGGCCTGCAAGATAAATTTGCCAATCAAGGGCTTTCGCTGGTTTCATATCGTCAATATGTTTCAGCGCAAATGTCGATGAGCAGGTTGCTGAGTGCTAAATTTAAACAAAAAGTGCAGCTTGATCCTGGTGAAGCCGATAAGAAGTTGGCTGAAATTAAAGCCGATATGAACTCCAAGATAAACAAACTGATGTCTGATCCGCGCAATCAACCTATCTTGGTTTACTCAATTATACTTATTGATTTTCCAGTTGAAGGCAATGATCCACAATTGCGCCAATCACGCGCTATCGAGGCGGCGCAATATATTCAGAAATTTAAAGGCTGTTCTTCGGCGCGCGATGCTGCTTCTGGCATTTTCAATGTGAAAGTTGGGAAAGGCATTGAAGCCGACACGCGCCGACTGCCGAAACAATTGAAGGCTGAGTTAGATAAACGTGGGATTGGCCATGCCATTGGGCCAATACCTGCCAAGGCCGGAATTCAAGTTATCGCTTATTGCGGCAACCGGACGATTGCCCCAAAGCGACCCAATGCGCCATTGCCAACAAAGGACGTTGTTGAGCGTGTGGCATTGAACGAGAAGTTTGATAAGGTCGAAAAAAAATATGTTGTGATTATGCGTAAGAACGCAGTGATCGAATATAAAGATCAGTCTTACGTGCAGTAAAAATGAACCGCCCCAACAACATTGCGCCGCTGGTTTTGACCTTGGGCGAGCCTGCTGGTGTTTCGCCTGAGATTACGGCGCAGGCTTGGGCTGCTTTACGTGCTGATGCTTCAACACAGTTTTGTTTGATTGGAGATGGTGCGCTTTATGAAGCGCGGGCCAAGGCTGCTGGGTTTGATATTTCGTTTATTCGTGTTGAACGGGTAGCTGATTGTGAACGCGTTTTTGGACGTGGGGTTCCCGTACTTCACAGGGCCCTGCCCGCTGCTTCCCTTGCGGGCAAGCTTGATGCGCGCAATTCAAGTGCGGTGATTGCGGCAATTGATGAAGCTGTGAAGCTTTGTTTTTCAGGCGATGCTTCCGGCATGGTGACCAATCCCATTCAGAAAGAGACGCTTTATGATGTGGGGTTTAAACATCAGGGGCATACGGATTATTTGGCATCGCTTGCTAATGTGTCGGGGCATGAAGTGATGATGTTGGTTGGCGAAGGGCTACGTGCGATTCCGGTGACTGTGCATATTCCGCTGGCTGATGTGCCTAAAGCTTTAACAACTGAGGCGATTGTTACGCAGGGCAAAGTGGTGGCGGCTGGTTTGACGAAATGGTTTGGGATTGCCCAGCCTCGACTTGCTGTGACGGGGCTTAATCCGCACGCTGGCGAGAATGGTGCCATGGGCAAGGAAGACCAGTTGATTGTGGCGCCGGCCGTTGCGGCATTGAGGGCAGCTGGTGTGGATGTGTTTGGGCCGATCTCGGCAGATACGGCGTTTCATGCTGAGGCGCGAGCGACTTATGACGCCATTCTTTGCATGTATCATGATCAAGCTTTGATCCCTGTGAAGACGCTGGATTTTCATGGTGGAGTGAATGTGACTTTGGGGTTGCCTTTTATTCGCACCTCGCCAGACCATGGCACGGCGCTGGGCATTGCGGGCAAAGGTGTTGCTAACCCAACGAGCTTGATTGCTGCCATTCGCTTGGCTTCATCAATGGCTGCCCGCTCATGAGTGATGATGGTTTGCCACCCTTACGCGAGGTGATCGCGACGCATGGGTTGGCAGCGAAGAAATCACTTGGACAGAATTTTTTATTCGATCTAAATCTTACGCGACGCATTGCGCGGGCGGCGGGGCATTTGAGCGATGTGACCGTTGTTGAGATTGGCCCTGGGCCTGGTGGACTAACACGTGCGCTTTTGATGGAAGGTGCATCACGGGTTATTGCTGTTGAGCGCGATGAACGCACGCTGCCAGCCCTTGCTGAAATTGCTGCGGCTTATCCGGGGCGGCTTGAGGTGATTTCGGCTGATGCGCTTGAGGTTGACTGGCGCAACGTAATTAACGGGCCAGCAAAGATTGTTGCGAACTTGCCTTACAATGTGGCAACGGCTTTATTGTTGGGGTGGATTGGTGGTGAAGTTTGGCCACCCTGGTTTTCGTCTCTCACATTGATGTTTCAAAAAGAAGTGGCGGAGCGGATTGTGGCCAAGCCCGGCACCGAACATTATGGGCGGCTTTCGATTATCAGCCAGTGGCGCTGTGTGACCACTAAATTGTTTGATGTGAATCGCAGTGCGTTTACGCCGCCGCCGAAAATTACATCGAGCATTGTGCATCTGGTGCCGCGGGCGGTTTGTGAACCGGCTTGTGAATTGCGCAATTTGGAGCGCGTGACGGCGGCGGGATTTGGGCAACGCCGCAAGATGTTGCGTTCGAGTTTAAAGGCGGTATTTGAGAAACCGGAAGCAGTTCTTGAAAGCTTGGGGCTTGAGCCGCAGAGGCGAGCTGAGGAATTGAGCGTGGCGGATTTTGCAAGGTTGGCGATGGCGCTAGCGAAGTAATAACTTCTCCCTCCCCACAAGTGGGAGGGAAATTTTTACGCGTTTGGAATGAGCGGATCTTGTTCAGTCATAGGATATCTCAACAATGCGGGAACTTTCAAATATTTTTCAACTGATATTTTTAGTCGCCGCTTCTGCTCATGTCTATCACCACTCATTATGTTTGGAAAAGCAGTTCTAAAAGGCGTTGGATCAACATGCGGATTCATCTTTGGCTCGTTCGTGGCATACCACCAGACTTGAAATACTTGAACTTCAACTGGCAACCGTTTCGTAAATAATTGATAGTCCAGCCAGCCGCTGAACAAGACAGCGTCGTTATTTGTGTCGGAAAAATCGGTCATCAATTCCTCATCATTACGAGGAGTTTTATTATCTCGATTATAGAAATGCTTAATAGCGTTCCAGTGTCGATTTCGGATTCTATAAATTTCAGCCAGATCGACTTCTGGAAAGTGTTTTAAAATGTGTGTTGTCAACGTGGGCAATCCCTGCTGATCGGCTAAACCTTGAATTACTTCACTTCCACCGCAGGCAAGAGCCTGCACTGACAGAGGGTCTTTATTTCGTAAAAATAAACTCAGTGCAGTTCCTAACTGAGCGCGTCCGATTTTAAGTTTTATGTTCATATCAATTCCCTGAAATCACCTTCAAAGAAAAATTTTGATTTAGTTCATAGCTCAATGTTTTTTTGTAAACACACCTCACAAATCCGTCACCCCGGCGAAGGCCGCTATCATATTCACACATCTTTTTCAGCGAAATCTGAAAATCAATAAAAGCTCTATTTTCTCCATATAGAGCATCACACTTTCAATTGAATCCATATCCGGCAGCAGTGAAGTAGTTTGAACATTCTTCTGGCGAGAAGAGTTTGCAGATATCCCCGATTGCT
>JAYTSN010000382.1:0-2853 GCA_043745625.1 Aestuariivirga sp.
GACCTGAACTTTGACGGAATCGTCAAAGTTCAGAAAAGTTGATCGAAAATTGGAACTTAGGGCGATTATGACTTTTCCATGAAAAGTCATAACGCTCTAAGACTTCACAAATCCACCTTTTGTTCACATATTGGGCTTCGAGGAGAATGAAATGACGAAAATAGCAAAGCCTGAAACTGAATGGAAAAAAGAGCTTTCCCCTGAAGCTTATCATGTGACCCGCGAACACGGTACTGAGCGCGCCTTCACCAGCCCTTTGAATGATGAGAAACGTGAGGGAATGTTTGTGTGTGTGGCTTGCGGCAACGCGGTTTTTCCATCTGATAGCAAGTTTGACTCTGGAACGGGTTGGCCTAGCTTTTATGAACCTGTTAAGGCAGATGCGGTTGGGACAACAACCGACGCCAAGTTTTTCATGACACGCACTGAGGTTCATTGTGCAGAATGCGACTCGCATCTGGGCCACGTGTTTAATGATGGACCTAAACCCACTGGGCTGCGCTATTGCATAAATGGTGTTGCCTTAGACTTTCACCCTGAAGATGAAGATGATTGAGAAATAATTTGAAAGCTCCCATTGCCAAGAAGATCCCGACAACTGAAACACACCACGGCTTTATCAAGCATGATGATTATAAATGGTTGAAGGCTGAGAACTGGCAAGAGGTGATGCAAGAGCCATCACTTCTGCCACAAGACATTCGCGATTATTTGGAAGCGGAGAATGCGTACACTCAGGTAGAGATGGCTGACACTCTAGCTTTGCAGGAAAAATTGTTTGCAGAAATTAAGGGGCGGATCAAAGAGGATGACACCTCTGTGCCTGCACCTGATGGCATGTATTTTTATTTTTCTTCACATGTTGTGGGCGGGCAATATCCTCGGTTCTTGCGGCGCTTGAAAGCTGGTGGTGCAGACGAGCTTTTGTTTGATGGCAATGCGCTTGCAGAAGGCCATGACTATTTTAGCTTTGGAGGCATATCGCTTTCGCCAGATCAAAAATTAGCGGCATGGTCTTATGATCATAAAGGTTCGGAATTTTATGAGTTGCGGGTTCGTGATCTAAGCACGGGGCTGGATCATGATGACGTTATTGAGAACACTGCTGGAGGTGCCACATGGGCTACCGATGGAAAGACGTTTTTCTATACAACACAAGATGAAAGCCACCGACCTTTGAAGACTTGGTCGCATATTTTGGGCACCGCGCAATCTGATGACCGATTGGTGTATGAAGAAAAAGACACCGGCTTGTTTACGGGTGTTGGCTCGACATCCTCTGAAAAATTTATCGTGATTGGAATTAATGATCACGATATGTCTGAACTTTGGTTGATTGATGCTGATAAGCCTAATTCTGCGCCGCGTTTGATGGTATCACGGTCGGAAAAACTGGAAGCTGATGTACAAGATTGGAATGATACGTTTTTTATCAAAACCAACAAAGACGGCGCAGAAGATTATAAAATTGTCGAAGCACCGGTTGCCGATCCCACATCTGCAAACTGGAAAGATTTCATTCCGCACAGGCCGGGCATTTTTATCATCTCGATGATGATTCTAAAAAACTGGATGGTGCGAATGGAACGCGAAAACGCTTTACCCCGCATTGTGATCCGCGATTTGAATTCGGGAGAAGAGCACAGCATCGCATTTGATGAAGAAGCTTACTCGTTAGGCATCGGAGAAATGCGTGAATACGACACCGACACTCTGCGCTTTACATATTCTTCAATGACCACACCGGGGCAAGTTTTCGATTACAATTTGAAAACGCGGGAGCGGGTTTTACGCAAGACGCAAGAGGTTCCTTCGGGCCATGATGCTTCGCTTTACAAGACCCGACGTGTGCAGGCGCGAGCGCATGATGGTGAGAACATTCCTGTTACATTGCTTTATAAGAAATCCACACCGCTGGACGGAACTGCGCCACTGTGGCTTTATGGTTATGGCTCATATGGCATTTCGATGCCTGCGGGTTTTAATACAAACATTTTGTCTCTTGTTGATCGTGGATTTGTTTATGCCATTGCCCATATTCGCGGTGGGCAGGAGAAAGGGCGATATTGGTATAAGACAGGAAAGCTTGAACACAAGACAAACACGTTCAAAGATTTCATTTCTGCCGCCCAATATTTGGTTGACGCTAAATTTACGTCCAAGGGCAAAATCATCGCACAAGGTGGAAGTGCTGGCGGCATGTTGATGGGCGCAGTGGTGAACATGGCACCAGAAATGTTTAACGGCATTGTGGCTGAGGTTCCGTTTGTGGATGTTCTGAGCACAATGTTGGACGATACATTACCGCTCACCCCACCCGAATGGCCGGAATGGGGCAACCCGATTGAAAGTGCTGAAGCATACAAATCAATCGCATCATATTCACCTGTCGATAATGTGCGCGCCATGGCCTATCCGCATTTGTATGCAATTGGTGGCCTTACCGACCCGCGTGTGACTTATTGGGAACCTGCAAAATGGATTGCACGGTTGCGCGAACGCAATACGGGTTCGAATTTGCTGTTGATGAAAATCAACATGGGTGCCGGACACGGCGGTGCTTCGGGGCGGTTTGACCGTTTGAGGGAAGTGGCAGAAGTATATGCGTTTGGGTTGAAGGTGGCGGGAAAGATTGACGTTTGACGGCGCTTGGTATACAAAGGTAATACCTTTTAATACCGGAGCGCAAAATGGGCACCAGAGCAGTTTCCGTTAAACTTTCAACCGAAGAACATGAGCGCTTGGCTGCATTGGCGGGAAAGCGAGATCGGAGTGCGCATTATTTGATGCGCGAGGCTTTGCTTGGTTTTCTAGAATATGAAGAATGGCGCAACGACTTTGAAGAAGAGGCCG
>JAYTSN010000383.1:0-8261 GCA_043745625.1 Aestuariivirga sp.
GACTCAATTTCGCGTATCGAGATTGATACAATCCGCTTTGGCTATAACGAGGCCTTCATCCGCGATGAGCAGGTGGGCAATTTGGATGGCATTGCAGCCATTATCGAAAAGATCGTGAAAAAATATCCAAATGAAGTGTTTCTGATCGAAGGTCACACCGATGCACCGGGTTCTGCAGTCTATAATGCAAAGCTTTCAAAGCTGCGCGCGGAATCAATTAAGAAGGCTCTCACATCATACTTCGTCATTCCCGGTCGGAATTTACGAACCGTAGGACTGGGCGAACGCTTCTTGAAAATTCCGACAGCTGATGCTGAACCAGAAAACCGCCGTGTTTCAATCGCGCGCATAACGCCGCTCCTGACGCAACGCTAATAAGCAAACACTTGCCTCGAACATGAACCGCCGCTAATAGGCGGTTCATTATTTTCAACCGAGGACAACATGGCCAAATCACCCACTTTAGAACGTACATTTTCTATCATTAAGCCAGATGCAACACGGCGCAATCTGACCGGCGCAATCAATGCCAAAATCGAAGCAGCAGGGCTTCGCATTGTCGGTCAAAAGCGTGTGAAGTGGAAGTTGGCTGATGCCAAGAAATTCTATGCCGTACATGCCAAGCGTCCTTTCTTCAAAGACCTCGTGAAGTTCATGGCTTCCGGCCCGATTGTTGTTCAAGTTCTTGAAGGCAAGAACGCGGTTGTAAAATATCGCGACATCATGGGCGCAACCAATCCAAAGGACGCAGCAAAAGACACAATCCGCAAGGACTTTGCTGAATCAATTGATGCAAACTCTGTGCACGGTTCCGACAGCGTTGAAAACGCCAAGAAGGAAATCAAGCAGAACTTTGCTGCTAAAGAAATCGTAGGTTAAGGAATTCTGAAATGTGGGTTGTTTTTTACATGTTGGCAATCGTTCTGTTGAACTGGCTGTTCACGCCATCAATGTCGATCGAAGGCGTGACGCAATGGACGACCCCAATTGGAATTCTTTATATTTCGAACATCGTTGTGGGTTTCGTTTTCGTGTTGCGCGATTATGCGCAACGCGAAATCGGCCACAAAGTTTTAATCGCAACTGCGTTGGCTGGCATTCTGACATACTTCGTTGTGAAGTGGACGAACGATCCAACAATCGCCTTCTCGCTCGCATTTGCCAGCATTACAGCTTTCGCAGTTTCAGAAATGACCGACTGGGCGATTTATTCTTTTACCAAATGGCCGCTGCAACAGCGCATCCTGTGGTCGAGCTTGGCATCAGTGCCGCTTGATACGGTTATATTTCAAAATTTGGCGGGCTATTACACACCGGCCGCTTTCATAACCGAGTTGCTGAGCAAGGCTATTGGTGTCGCTGTTGTTTGGTATTTGTTGAAACTTCGCATCGGCAACGCCGAAGCGCCAGTAGCTGTGCGTTGAAGGTTTTGACCTTTCTGACCGGAAGCGATAGCCTTCTGTCATGAACTCAATAATTGTAAAAGCTGAATGGGATCCTGAGGCCTCTGTTTGGGTTGCTATGAGTGATGATGTGCCCGGACTTGTGGCCGAATCAAAGACGCTGGAGAAGTTACGCCCCAAGCTTCTGGCAATGATTGCTGATCTCATTGAAGATAACCACATGAAAATCAATTTAACTAAGATTCCAGTGCATATTGTTGCCCATAGCCTCGATAAATTGAGCAATCCATTGGCCGCGTAAAAATACCCAGAAATACCTCAGCTGATTTTGCTACGTTTGTGCCAACGCTGTTGGCTCTGGCTTCAAGGAGAAGCTTTCCCTCGCAAGCTATATCATTTCAATTCCGATGGCCTTTTATGAATCTTGGATTTCTGGACTTCTTCTCGTCTTGGTAGCAGCGATGTGGTTTATTCCCGACCGCAGAATTGAACAACGCGCTTAGGAAGTCAGGATCTCCGGTGCTTGGAAGTGAGGCTTTAAAGACTGCCTGGATCGGCAACGTCAGCTTCAATTTTTTTGAGGCGTTCGCGATTTGAGATATATATTGCGCAAGCCACAAGAATTGCAACGCCAACAAATGTCCATTTGTCGGGAAAATCTCCGAAGAAGTACCAGCCCGCGAATACCGCGTTGATCATTTCAGCATACCCAAAAGGTGCCAGCAGAGAGACTTCAGCGTATTCACACGCAAGAACTGTAAGATAATTTCCCGTAGTGCCGATTGCCGCTAATAAGAGAAACATCATGAGTTGATGCTGATCCGGCGTTTTCCAAAAATAGATGACAACGACTGACGCAATGACTGCGCCAAACAAACTATTATAAAAAGTTGTCGCCAACGCGCTGCTTGAGCCTGCCAAAAATCTTGTGAGCAACAGCGATAATGCCGAACATACCCCCGAACCGAAGGCCAATAACACGCCTATGTTCAACTCCTGAAACCCAGGCCTGATAATAATCAACACGCCACTAAAACCAATAAGCACCGCAATCCAGCGCCTGATGCCAACATGTTCTCCGAGGAGAAAGGGTGCCAGAACAGTGATCACCAGCGGCTGCACAAAATAAATCGCAAGCGTTTCAGCAATTCCCTGATAACGCAATGCACCAAAGAACATCGCCGTTGCTGCCAAGATCAAAACGCTGCGCGCAAGGTTTAATGTTTGATCACGGGGGCGAAGCGCTTGGACACCTTCGCGCTTGATCAACAGCGGAATTAAAAACAGAGCGCCGAAAAATTGCCGTGCCCAAACAATTTCAGCAACAGGAATGCCTTGATTGCCCAGATATTTTGCCACCGCATCCAAAAATGGAAACAATAACATCGCACCAATCATTGCTATAATGCCGAGCAGAGGTTTGTTTTTAGTTAGCGCCATTAAGCCCTTAATCGATCATTAGCGGCATCCCATGCCGACTCAGGGATAATGCGCGCTTTTCGTTTTTCGCCCAGCACCATGATTTCAAATTCTGTACCAATCGCAGTTAGTTTGGGATCGACATAAGCAAACACCAATGACGCATTGACCGCGTGGCCATAAGCACCCGATGTGGTTACTCCCACAACTTTGCCGTTATGATAAACTGGTTCATTGCCCATGCAGTCTGAATCGGTATTGTCAATTGAGAGATAAGAAAGAACCATGCGGGCCCCACGCTGTTTGTTCGAAAGGCTTGCAGCTTTGCCAATGAAGTCTGCTTTTTCAAGGCGGATGAAACGGCCCATCGAAGCTTCGAACATATCGATCTCTGTGGTGAGTTCTGATCCCCAGCCTCTATAACTCTTTTCCATGCGCAGTGAGTTCATGGCGTAAGAACCAAACAACTGAATGCCATGTGGCTTGCCTGATTTCATCAGCGTATCATAGACTTGTTTGAAGCCGTTCATCGGAACATGCAATTCCCAACCCAGCTCACCCACATAATTCACGCGCAGCAAGCGAATGCCTTCGACGCCACCCACTTTTGCAATGCGACCTGTGAGCCAGCGGAAACTTAAATCTTCATCCGTACACGGAGCAAGTGTGTCGCGCGCACGTGGACCAGCCAGAACCAACACGCCATAATCATCGGTGATGTCGGTGATTGTCAAATTCTCATTCGCGCTTTTACGCCAGTTGAGCTGATCCAAATCATGCAACTGCGCAACTGCGGCAGACAGCACATAAAAGTGCTCGGCACCCAAACGCGTAACAGTGATTTCAGATTCAATGAAACCACCTTGCGTCAGCAGATGACCCAGCATAATACCGCCATCTTTGGTCGGAACTTTATTGGCACAGATACGCTCTAAGAACGCATAAGCATCAGGCCCCTTCACATCATATTTCGAGAAAGTGGAAAGATCCATCAGCCCCACGCGCTCACGCACCGCCAGCGCCTCAGCCCGCACGGCTTCCCACTGGTTCGAGCGGCGATAAGAAAAATCCTCACCCTTGCCAGATTTATCAAACCAACGTGCGCGTTCCCATCCGAAAATCTGGGTAAACTGCGCACCTTCATTTTTCAGTGTCTCATACAAAGCCGACTTGCGAAGACCACGGCCCACCAAATGTTGCTCACCTGGTTTGTAGCAATAATACATGTGGTGATAATCTGCGATGGAGACTTCGGTCGTATAATCTTTTGTGGCCCAGGTGCCAAAGCGCCTTGGATCAAACTCGCGCATGTTTATTTCAGCTTGGCCATGCACCATCCACTGCGCCAAATATTTGCCAGAGCCGCCACCTTGGCAAATCCCAATGGAAGCGCCGCAATGCATCCAATAATTCTTGGGGCCATGCGCAGGGCCAGAAAGATAAACCCCGTCTGGCGTGTGGGTGATGGCACCAGAGATGATTGACTTTACACCCGTATTGCCAAAAATCGGCAAGCGCTCTGTGGCTTTCTCCAACCATGGCATGATGCGGTCAAGCTCGTTCACCTCAAGCTCGCTCTCATAGTCCCAGCGCGGCTGACCACCATCCCAACACACATGGGCTGTTGCCGTTTCATATGGCCCGACAAGAATGCCGTTGGTTTCTTCGCGCAAATAAGAATGGGAGTAGGGGTCGCGTACCACTGGCAGCTCTTGTTTCAGGTCAATGAGCTCTTGCAAGGGTTCAGTGATCACATATTGATGCAACATATTGGCAATGGGGGCGATGTGCCCCGTCCAACCCGCCACCACATCACAATAAGAACCAGCGGCATTGACCACATGCTCGCAATCAATATTGCCATTCTCGGTGAACACGCGCCATTCGCCATTGGGCAATAGTTTGATATCCATCACGCGTGTGCGCCGATAGATTTCAGCACCCAATTGGCGCGCACCCGCAGCCATGGCATTGGTGATATCAGCAGGCGCCACATGCCCGTCATCCAGCGTGCGAAAGGCAGCTTTAACCCCGAAGGTTTCGAGAAAAGGATGATATTGCTTAATCTCGGATGGCCCGATGATTTCGGCTTCATATCCCGCCAACTTTGAAATGCCGTAAACATATTTCAGCCAATTCACTTCCTCATCAGTGGTGGCCAACCGAAGCCCGCCACAACCATGCCAAGACACGGCTTGGCCTGTGAGTTTTTCGAGCTGCGGATAAAGCTGAGTGCCGTAAACATGAACCTTGGTCATGTTGAGTGAACCATTAAAGTGCGGGCATTGCCCCGCGGCATGCCAAGTGGAGCCGGAGGTTAGCTCGCCTTTTTCGATCAGCGCAATGTCAGTCCAGCCCTCAAGAGCCAGGTGATAAAGCAACCCCACGCCCATCACCCCACCACCAACAATCACTACTTTTGCATGAGATTTCATATTAGACTTCCTGTAACCTTCTTCATGTTTCGCCGTGTTCGCACGAACTGGCAAGGTTCAAATGCGGGGGAAGGGGTGAGCCAGATTGGCCGCAAAATAAAATCCTATAAATAGGAATAGTACTTGACACCGTACGGTCAACCTGCCATATATGTCTACATTCGACCGTGGTGCCCAAAATCACCCAAACGAATTCCCCGACATGAATGAATGAACGCGCTGGCTGTTGAAGGCTGGTGGAAAATTGAATGCTTTCGCACCTATTGTGTCGGTTAAGTTTATTTGCTACTACATATAGATCGAGCGTGCTGCTAAGACCGTTTGCAGAACGTCATGTGATCAAAGGTTCGGCGGGTGTCGATGACCCCAATGAAGCTGATATTGGTCGTAATGCCGCAATGCCGAGAAATTCGGCGGATGCGGTGCAAAGCATGGCGGGTTTGATGCCCGAAGCAAGGAAAGTATCGGAGCGGGCTATGGACACTTTTAACGAGACGGCAACTGAGGCGGCGTGCAAGGTTTTGTGCAAGAATGCGGCAAAGGCAAGAGTTACTAGAAATATATGCCTATTTCTAGGCTTCATGTGTCTAGGTGGGCAATTTATCCGTTTAGATGTAGTAAACTTCAACTTGAATTTTGTTGCGAAGGTGCACATAGCTATAAAAGGTTCGGCGGGTGTCGATGACCCCAATGAAGCTGATATTGGTCGTAATGCCGCAATGCCGAGAAATTCGGCGGATGCGGTGCAAAGCCTAAGGGCATAACAGAAATCTTGCGCATCCGATCCTGTTATGCCCAGTAAGGCTTCCCCAAAACCATTGAAGTTTCTAAGCAAAGTTCGTCTTCGGGAGGTTTGGGACGAAGCGAAGAAGAAATCGAGTTCCGCATTCAACGCGGCTGGCGTTGATGGGATGCGTGGTTCAACATTCGCTAAAAACCTTGATAAGAATATTTCACATCTTGCCGCAGAAATTGCGCGAGGTGAATTCCATTTTTCTAACTTGCACCCTGTTTGGATTCCAAAACGGGGGTCAAAAAATAAAGAGCGATTGATATGCATACCAACGGTTCGAGATAGGTTAGTACAACGGGTTTTGGTGAAAACCTTATCTACAAAAAATAGATTGAAATTATCATCAGAAGTTAGTTTTGGTTTTCAAGAAGGGCTTGGAGTTAAGCGTGCAATTGAAAAAGCATGTTCGCTGCGCCAAACAAACACTTGGGTAGTTAAGACAGATGTTTGTTCATTTTTTGATCGCATTGATCGAAAATCAATGATGGATAAATTTGTTGCAAGCGCGCCTAAATCTTTCATATCTCTCATTCCTCTAATTACGCAAATTGTAAATTGCGAAGTTAAAGCTAAGCCGGGTTCGGATCTCAAAAAACTGCAAGCTAACGGAATTGTCGTTGGCAAAGGCCTAAGACAAGGTATCCCGATTTCGCCCCTTCTATCAAATTTAGAGTTGCGCGAGTTTGATCGGAACGCGGTTACGGCAGGATACAAAATGATAAGATATGCAGATGACATTGCAGTATTTTGTTCCGGCGAGTCTGAGGCAAAAGCCGCCCTGAAGAATTGTGAGCAATGGTTAAAAGAACTTGGGCACGAGATTCCAAAACTCGACGATGGCGGAAAGACGAAAATATTTAATCCAAATGAATCTGTCGAGTTTCTTGGATTTGATTTAGTGTTGGATCAGGCAAAAGGGTTATATCTTGCCAAGATTCCCAAAAGTAGTTTCGATAAAATTTTCGAACAAATTCGTAACTCATCTACGCTCGCATATTGTGAAACTGAAAAATGGAATTTTGCCGAATTTGTAAAAAATCTGAATTCCAAGAAAAGTGCATATCGGGGCGCTTATTCTTACGCCGTCAACTATGACGAGTTCATTTCAAAATTAGAATCGAACTCGAGAAATGCAACGCGCGAATTGTTAAAGGAATTGTTCGGCAGCGAAGCGCTGAAAAAACTATCTGACAAGAAACTTAATTTTTTAGGGATTGACGGAACATTCAATGACGAAGATGCTAACTGTTAGGATTGCAAAAGCGGAAGTAGACATTCCTACTAACGATAGGTTTACTCGAACTTGATTTCACGCCATACACGTTGTAAATGTACTATGATCCGAAGGATCATCACCCACCCGCCGTGCCCCCCCACCGACACCCTCATCGCCACCCAAATGCGCTTCGACAAAGCGGGCCTTGCTAAGATTGACCGCGCTGCTGCGCTGCAAGGCTCTACACGGTCGGAGTTTGTGCGGCGGTCGGCTACTATTGAGGCGGAGAAAGTCCTGCTTGATCAAGCTTATTTCGGCCTTGACCGGAAATCGTTTGATTTCTTTTCAAACCTGACGGCCAAGCCCGCAAGGGGCAAAGGCTATGATCGGTTGATGGCGGCAAACGCGCCGTGGAATGCCAAAGCCAAATAAATGAGAGCGCCTGAGCCTCTCACCAAAGCGCATGTTCTGACTGGCTTTAACTCGGCACGTGTAAGTTTAAATGCATGGCTGATTGACCGCGCCATGGGCAATGAGGAGCAGGGCGCTTCACGCACGTTTGTGATTTGCGAGGAAAACACACAAAACGTGATCAGCTATTATTGCTTGGCGCAAGGGGCAATCGGCCATGATGCGGTTTCAGCGAAATCTAAAAAGAACATGCCAAACCCGTTGCCTGTGACTGTGTTGGGGAGGCTTGCTGTAGATCAGAGCCACGCAGGCAAAGGGCTTGGCGTGGCACTGCTGAAGGACGCTGTTTTGCGCGCGCGCCTCGCGTCTATTCAAGTCGCGTCGCGCGGAATATTCGTGCAAGCTTTGGATGAAGAGGCCGCAAGCTTTTATCTCAAATTTGGGTTTACCCGCTCGCCAAGTGAGCCACTTTATTTGATGCTGCCTCCCACCTGATACAACATCAACCCCGTGGCCACGCTCACATTCAAACTCTCCACCCCATCCTTCATCGGAATTTTAACCAGATTGGTGCAGCAGTTTGT
>JAYTSN010000384.1:0-8240 GCA_043745625.1 Aestuariivirga sp.
AGATTGGCTTGGGTGTTGGTGCCAATCCAATAGAGGCCCCATGCTAAAAGCATGAGAACGACCAGCTGACTCGCTATGCCCCGAAGCTTCGGGCTGTAAAGCCAATCCCTGCCACTGCTGGTGGGCGCAGAAGAAGAATAGCGTTGATCGTCGGACTGCTGTGTCATTAAAATGAATGAACCCGAAGCTTGCAGCACCGGGCCCTACATCAATTTATCAGCGGATCGGTGCTGCGTATTGCAGGCCGCCTTGGCTCCACAGTGCATTCTTGCCGCGGGCGATCTTGAGCTGTGCAAGATTCTTGTCAAAGACTTCGCCATAATTGCCGACCATTTTGACAATGTTATAGGCCCAATTTGGCCCAAGGCCTAAACCTTTGCCGAAATCATTGTCGGCATCGGTACCATCAGGATTCTTGACTTTGACGGAAAGCAGACGCTGGATTTCAGGATTGGTCGAGGCTTTCATCTCGTCGACATTTTTAGAGGTCACGCCAAGCTCTTCGGCGTTCAACATGGCGCCATGCACCCACTTCACGATATTGAACCATTGTGTATCTCCCTGGCGCACCACAGGGCCCAGAGGTTCCTTTGAAATGATTTCAGGCAACACCATGTGATCAGCTGGGTTTGTGAACTTCAGAACTTCAGCATATAGGCCGGACTGGTCGGTGGAATAGACATCACACCGGCCTTCCTGATAGGCCTTCAATACTTCTTCGTTCTTTTCGAAAGCGACGACTTTGTATTCCATTTTGTTCGCTTTGAAATAGTCGGCGAGGTTCAATTCCGTTGTCGTTCCGGTCTGCACGCATACCGACGCACCGTTCAATTCTTTGGCAGACTTAACATTGAGCTTATTTGGCACCATGAAGCCTTGGCCATCATAATAAGTGACAGCTGCAAATGTGAGACCCAACGTGGTGTCGCGGCTCATGGTCCAAGTCGAATTGCGCGAGAGCACGTCGATGGCACCTGATTGAAGGGCAGTAAAGCGCTCCTTAGCATTGAGTGGCGAGAATTTCACTTTGGTTGCATCGCCAAACAGGGCAGCAGCAATTGCGCGGCAGAAGTCCACGTCAAAGCCTGTCCAGTTGCCTTGGTCATCAGGAACGCCGAATCCCGTCAGACCGGGATTGGAACCGCATTGAATAAAGCCTTTGGCTTTTACGTCATCAAGTGTTGCTGCATTGGCCGCTGCGGCCGAAATACCGAACACGCTGGCCAGTACGAGTGATTTCAAAAATGTCATTGATTTTAACTCCCTAAGCACGCCGAGGCGGCATTGTAGCTATTGTTCGCCGATCCATTACAGCATAGTTATAGTTGAGCGCCAATTCCTTGGGCGGTCAAGCTAGAATTTCGCAGTCGAGCAAATTGAAAGCAATGTTGAACGCCAGCACTGTTTGAGTGTTTGCTCAAAAATGAATCCAAGTGATCGAAACTATTCAGGCGTTGTTGGTTTTAATAATCCGGAATTTGCGCAGAATGATCGCCCCTGATCTGCCGATTGGTGCAACCAAGCTACCAATTGCTGTTTCAAGCGCAGTATCTTCATGGCCAAGACCATACGAAAACTTCTCGCCTTTCTTCGGTACATAAAGAGTGCCGAACGCCCAATCCCAAATTGACAAGCAATAGCCCAGATTTTTGTCGAAATGCTTTGGATCGGTTGAGTGGTGAACTTGGTGGTGCGCTGGTGCTTGTATCAATTTACCCAACACACCTGTTGCATAGAATGGAAGTTCAGAATGACGCAAATGCAGGATTGTAAACCAGAAAGCCATCGAAATGAGATTTGCCTTAACAGGATCAATAATTTGACTATTCGCACCAAAATACCAAATAATCGGTCCTTGTACGAACCAAACGGCCAGAGACACAAGTGCTGGAAATATTGCGAGTTCGACTGGATGTTGGCGCCATTCTGTCAGCGGTGTTAAAACTTCTGCGGAATGATGAACTTTATGGAATTCCCATAGCGCTGGAATTTTATGCATCAATAGGTGCGAAAGCCAATAGCCAAATTCAACCGCAACAAAAACCAGAACCATTGTAATAGCGGTGATCAAATAGCTTGGGCCAAAAGTGGCAGAGGGCTGGCCAAAAATAGTGGTCAATATAGTTCCGACGGTTTTAACACTCAGCCAAGTCAGGCTGCTCACTGCCAGGCCTTGGAGCAAAATGTAGTAGAAGCCAACAAACATAAGCTTCAGATCAAGTTTGGTTGATTTATGTGACAAGAGCTTTGCAGGCACAACGAGGATAAGCGCTTTCTTGAATGTCCACTTCCGGCGCTTGATCAACATAAATGCAATAATTGCTGTCGCAGCGGCGGCTAGATAAGTAGGCCAATAGTATTGCGATGTAGGCTGGATGATAAACACCAGCGGAAAAAGCAAATAATTTAATATTTCTGAGATAAAATCCATGAACTGCCCAACACTGTCGCTTTTTAAGACGACTATGATTAAACCAGCACGGGCTTAAAGCCGGGTTAAGTATTGATGCTCATTTAAGCACAAAAAAACGCCAGCCGGCTAGACCGACTGGCGCTAATCTTGTTGAAGTCGGAGTTAGTAGTTGTTCATGCAGTCATAATAAGCTGCGCGATAAACACGGGCTTTTTTGCCGTTGCCGGAAATGCCACCAACAACTGCACCACCCACGCCACCAGCAATTACGCCAGTGATAATGTTGCTGCCAGCTCCGTTGCCAGTCACGCCGCCAAAAAGGCCACCAAGACCAGCGCCAAGTAAGGCACCTTCGCCAACGCTTCTATCACCAAAATTTGCAGCTTCACGACGTGCAAAAGCACGGCATTGCGATGCGCGGCTGCGGGCAAAGCTCTCATCAACTGTAATTGCCAAAAAGCTTGCGGCAAGGCCAAGGCTCATTAAAACTTTAATTGTACGGTTCATTGTAATTTCCTTTCTTTGAAACGGTGTCGCTCGGTATTAAGGCACTTCTAAGACAACCAACCTGAACGCAGGATGAACTACTCGAGCCTAGAAGGAAAACCTTCAGCACGCAAATTAGTTCCCAAGGCGTCTTCCAACAGCTTGGCGATTTGCGTTGATTGTGCAGCCCCACCATATACAGCTTTGCCCTTCATAAAGGTCTGGTTGGTTAAACTTGCAAGATCGAGAGGAACGCCAAATTCCTTACCAAAGTTCATTGCAAAACCCAGATCTTTTAAAGCTAAATCCATAGTAAAAGCAATATCATAGCTACCGTTCAGGATAAGTTGACCTTCGGTTTCATGGACAAAACTCGTGCCGGAACTGGCAGTGATTGCTTGCCAAGCCTGGGCCAGATCAAGGCCACCTCGCTTGGCCAACATCAGCGCCTCGGCGTCGGCTACCAGATGTATAAACGCTAGCATATTCGTGATCACCTTAATCACGGCGGCAGAACCAATAGGTCCCATATGAAAAATTTTATTGCCGATGGCTTCCAATGCCTTGTGGTGGATATCAAATAAATCCTTGTCTCCTGCCGTTAAAACGGTAATTTCGCCCCGCGCTGCAAGATGAACGCCGCCCGTCACTGGCGCTTCCAGCGTGCGGATATCTTTGGCTTTCGCCAATTCGGAAAGGCGGATAATTTCGTCACGGCCATTCGTTGAATTTTCAATCCAAGTTGAGCCCGGGCTCATGCCTTGCAAGAGTTGATGCAAAACTTTTTCGGAAACGATGGGCGAAGGCAGACATGTAAAAACGTGATCGACTTGTTCGGCCAATTCTTTCGGCGTGGCTCCCCATTTTGCACCTGCCTTGATGTGTCGATCTGCGAGTGATTTATCTAAATCGTAAACGGTAACATCAAAACCCTTGCGGATCAGACTGGCAGCCAAATGCCCGCCTAAATTTCCTAAACCTATATAACCATATTTCATCAGCGCACCACAGTGTTGGTCATTTCAAGGTGAAGTTTTTCACCCGTGTAAGGGTTGGCCAAAGCTACGTCTTCATTCAACTCAACACCAAGCCCTGGCTCATTTGAGGGGATCACATAGCCCTGCTCCCAATGGATTGGCTTCTTCAACAGTTTTGCGTGGAAGCCGCCGAATTGTTCGATGCTTTCAAGAATCAGGAAGTTTGGCAATGAAGCGCCATACTGAATGTTTGCTGCTGCTTCAATGGGCCCGGCATAGAGATGCGGCGCAATCTGAGCGTAATTCACTTCGGCCATGGCGGCGATCTTCTTGGCTTCCCAAATGCCGCCTACGCGCCCCAGAGCCATTTGCAGAATGGATGCAGCGCGGTTTTCGAGCACGCGGCCGAATTCATACTTTGTGGTCAGGCGTTCACCCGTTGCAATCGGAATAGACGTACCACGCGCTACCAATGCCATTTCTTCTGGGCGATCAGGCGGTGTTGGCTCTTCAAACCACAGCGGATCATACTGTTCAATCTTCTTGGCAAAGCGGATTGCGCCGGACGCGGTGAACTGGCCATGTGTACCGAACAGCAAATCTGCCTTCGTGCCTACTGCCTCACGCAACAGTCGGCAGAATTTAGTGCATAGCTCAATTGACTCCAGCGAAGGCTGACGCGGATCGAAGGCGGAGTATGGTGCGGCGGGATCAAACTTCAAAGCAGTGAAGCCTTGCTTTACATAATCAACCGCACGTTCTGCAGATTGTTCGGCATTCCAGTAAATCGAGTCGTCTTGGCCCTTGGCGAGATTTGGATAAATGTAGGTATAAGAACGCAACTTGTCCTGAACTTTACCGCCAATCAATTCGTAGATTGGCTTGTTCAAGGCTTTACCAATAATGTCCCACAATGCGATTTCGATGCCGGAAAGAACGCCCATCAACGACACATCGGGGCGCTGCGTAAAGCCCGAGCCATAAACTTTGCGCCATAAGTCTTCGATGTGGAAGGGGTCCATGCCTTCGACGTAGCGGCCAAAGGTATCTTCAATCATCGCTGTCATGGCTTTGGGGCCAAAAGTGGCGCAATAGCATTCGCCATAACCCACGATGCCATTATCTGTGGTGAGTTTCACAAAAATGAAATAACGCCCGCCCCAACCTGGTGGTGGGTTGCCGACGATGAATACTTTGAGATCTTTGATCTTCATTTTTGGAATCTCCCTTTTGATAATTATCGCAGATCGCTAGCTGCTTCGATATGCCATGGTTTAGCCAGATGGTAAAAATTATTCACCCCCTCTGGCGCTTGCCAAAGCAGCCCCGCTTAGGCCACAGAATAGGTCATGAATTTTGATTACGTCATCGTGGGTGCAGGTGCAGCGGGCTGCGTTCTAGCTGAAAGGCTGACAGCCAACGGCAAACACCGTGTGCTTCTGCTCGAAGCCGGCGGCAGCGATAGGCGCTTCTACATCCAAATGCCGCTTGGTTATGGCAAGACGTTTTATGATCCAAAGGTAAATTGGGGCTATGAAGCCGAGGCTGATGACGGCTTAGCGGGACAAAAGGACTATTGGCCACGCGGCAAAGTTTTGGGCGGCTCTAGTTCAATTAATGCGATGGTCTATGTTCGCGGCGATGCTTCCGATTTTGAAGATTGGAAAGCAGCGGGCAATATAGGGTGGGGCTGGGATGATGTTTTACCGTCCTTCAAACAGCTCGAAGATTTTGAGGGCGGTGCAAATGAATATCGCGGGGCTGGCGGGCCATTTTATGTTTCGGCCAATCTGAAAGATCGGCATTGGTTGGGCAAGCATTATGAAGCAGCAGCCCAAGCAGCAGGCTTGCCATATAATCCTGATTTTAACGGTGCTACCCAGGAAGGTGTTGGGCATCTGCAGCTGTCAGTCAAGAACGGTAGACGCAATTCGGCAGCGCGTGCTTTTTTGCGACCTGCGATGAAGCGCAAGAATCTGGAAGTAATTACACAGGCACAGGTGACCCGTGTGGTGATGGCAGGTAAGCGCGCCATTGGTGTTGAATATATGCGCAATGGAAAAAGTGAAATTGCCCAAGCGGCGCACGAAGTTATTCTTTCAGGAGGTGCAGTAAATTCACCACAACTGTTGCAGCTTTCAGGTATTGGCCCTGCAGAAATTTTGAAGGCGTATGGCATTTCACCAATCATACATAATGCAAATGTGGGCCAGCATCTGCAAGATCATGTGGGCATCAATTATACTTTCAAAATGAACGTGCCGACCTTGAATGATGCGCTGCGCCCATGGTGGGGCAAGCTGCGCGTCGGGCTTCAATATTTGCTGACGCAACGTGGGCCACTCAGCCTTAGCATCAATCAAGGCGGTGGATTTTTCAAAACAAATCCATCACGCACACGTCCGAATATGCAGCTTTATTTTCAAGCGTTCTCTACACTCATCCCTAAAACTGGCGAACGCCCTCTGCTTACGCCTGATCCGTTTCCCGGTGCTTCCATCGGGTTGTCAAATTGCAGGCCAACAAGCCGCGGTAAAATTTTAATTCAGTCGCCCGATCCAATGGCAAAGCCGCGTATTGTGGCCAATGCGCTAAGCACGGATCACGACACCCAGGAAATGTTGGAAGCTGTTAAGTTCATCCGAACCATTGCAAAACAGCCGCAAATAGCTGATTTCATTGCAGAAGAGCTTCGGCCCGGATCCAAAGTTCAAACGGATGAGGAGCTCATCGCTGATTTTCGTATGCGCAGTGGAACAGTTTACCATCCGTCTTGCACATGTCGCATGGGGAGTTCTGCTTTAACGTCAGTCGTTGATCCGAAGCTTCGCGTTCACGGCACAGAAGGATTGCGCGTGATTGACGCATCCGCTTTTCCATCAATCATCAGCGGAAACTTGAATGCACCGACAATGATGTTGGCTTGGAAAGCTGCCGAAATTATTTCACAAAATCAAGGGTAGAATACCACGCATTTACGGGCGACGCCTGTTTTGGATGTGTAGGTTCCGGTTTTAACGTTGTATGACGCGTATTTGGTGGTGCAATAATTGTTCCAAGCTTCCGAACCCGGTTGAAGCTTCTTTTGAATTGCAGTTTTGGTTGGCGCGGGCTTTGCTGGTTTTACAATCTTCAAAGCGACAGAAGCAATTTTCTGTTCGACCTTTTGGGTTTTCACAGCCGTCTTCGTTTGCGTGATGTTGACCTGTTCAGCAGCTGGAGGGTCGCCCAAACAATCGGTCATGGCGATCTCGTATTTATGCTGCCACAATGCTTTATCTTGCGTTTGGCCATTTGCGAAATCATGCGCGTAGGCTGAACAGTAATCTGCCTTGCTCGCAAACGCGGCTGGCGCACTTGCTAATAAAATTGCCGATGCAACCAAACTTAAGAGATAGAATTTCATTATGTATTCCTTCGCCACTGAAAGACTTAAAAGCCGAAATTGTGGCGAAGGGGCGGCTGGTCAGGTGGCGTTTTTAAGGCAATCTGTAGCGGCGGCTACGGCTGACGAGAAGCAAGCTTGTAACAAATAGCCGCCCGTTGGCGCTTCCCAGTCGACCATTTCTCCGATGCAATAGGTGTTCCTCACTGCTTTTAACCTAAAGTTCTCATCAAGTTCGCTCAGTGCAACGCCGCCAGCCGAAGAAATCGCCCGCGCCAAACTTGCAGGACGCAATATTTTTATCGGAACGGTTTTGATGTTTTCGGCGGTGATGGGCACTTTGGCTTCATGAAGCAAAGAAATACCAACAGACGAAAGCCCAGCGGCTTTGCGTAAGAAGTTTGATTGGCTTTGTTTGCCTCGTGGCTTGGCCAGACGCACTGCTAATTGCTCAACTGTCAAATCAGGGCGCAGGTCAACTTGCAATTCATCGCCTGGTTGCTCACGCATAAAACGTGATAGCGCATAAATCGCTCCACCTTCTATGCCTTCCGAAGAAATCATAATCTCGCCACGGACTTTTTGTCCGGCATAATTCAGCGCCACGTTTTTCACGGGCGTGCCTGCATATTTATCTCGGAATAATTTCGACCAGTTCACAAGGAAACGACTATTGGCTGGTTTGAACCCATTCACCCGAATATTTGATGTACGAAGTGTTGGCACCCACGTTGCGTCTGAACCAAGCTGTGGCCAACTGGCGCCGCCCATGGCCAAGATCGTCGGCGTTGTGTCCAAGCCCTTCCATTCGGTATTGGAATTTAAAACTACGCCAAGCGATTCCAATCGGCGCAGCCAAGCGCGGAGTAATGGCGAGGCCTTCATTTCCTTGGGAAAAACGCGGCCTGATGAACCAACGAATGTTTCAATGCCTAACCCGTTCACCCATTCAATCAGCGCAGAAGGCGGGAAGGCGCGG
>JAYTSN010000385.1:0-2840 GCA_043745625.1 Aestuariivirga sp.
GATTCCATGTTTCACAAAATGACACCGCAGCAATGGCAAGAAGTGTTGAACACAAATCTCAATTCGCTTTTTAACATGACCCAACCCATTTGGGGCGGCATGCGCGACCGGAATTTTGGTCGCATCATTTGTATCTCTTCGATTAATGGGCAGAAAGGCCAAATGGGCCAGGCAAATTATGCCGCCGCAAAAGCTGGCGAAATAGGTTTTGTAAAGTCACTCGCTCAAGAAGGTGCTGCAAAAGGCATAACAGTTAATGCAATATGCCCTGGTTATATTGCAACAGAAATGGTTATGGCTGTGCCAGAAGAGGTTCGTAAAACCCGGATCTTGCCGCATATTCCGGTTGGCCGTTTGGGCGAGCCTGAAGAAATTGCGCGGTGCGTTGCGTTTCTTGCAGCAGATGAAGCAAGCTTCATTACCGGATCGACGATTACCGCCAATGGCGGGCAATATATGGTGTAGTTGATATTGCTGCCAATGTGGCTGGAAGCCAAAAATTTAAGTTGCGAGCGCGGTGGCAGAATGGTTTTTCAAAATCTCAGTTTTGGAATTGCCGCTGGCGAATTTGCTGAATTGCGCGGGCCAAACGGCTCAGGGAAATCATCATTACTTAGATTGCTTGCAGGGTTAAACGTTCCAGGAAGCGGAAATCTTACTTTTGAGGGCGGCAAAGAGGAAGCAACAATAGCTGAGCAGGCCCATTATATCGGCCATTTGGAAGCCAACAAGCCAGCTCTTACTGTTCAGGAAAACTTGAATTTTTGGTCGGAGCTTTTTGGGGCAGGGATCAATCCAAAAGCAACTTCGTTTTTTAATCTCGACGGACTAGCTGATGATCAGGCTCTGCTTTTATCAGCGGGGCAAAAACGCAGATTGGCTTTAACGAGGTTGGTGCTTGCTCATCGTCCCATTTGGTTATTGGATGAGCCTTCGGTTGGACTGGACAGCGCATCACTTATTTTATTGCAAAATCAAATCAAAAATCATGTCGGCACGGGCGGCATCGTCATTGCTGCCACCCACACTGATCTTGGCATTGATGCTTCACGCCACATCAATCTGGGCGGGGCGCATTGATGCTGAAGCCGGCGATTGCCTTGATCAGAAGAGATATTGCGCTGGCGCGGCGGCAAGGCGGTGGGCTGGGCGCTGCTTTGGGTTTTATTTTGTCAGTGATGGTGTTAATTCCATTGGCTTTAGGCCCTGATCAGAACTTATTGTCGCGCTTAGCGCCTGGCCTGATGTGGCTTGCCTTGTTGCTATCGGTGCTGCTGACCGCTGACCGGATGTTTCAGCAAGACTTTGAGGATGGTTCGCTTGATATCATGGCGATGACAAGCCTCCCATTTGAACTGATAACATTAGCGAAGGCTTTGGCTCATTGGCTTACGGTTAGTCTTCCATTGGCAATTCTAACGCCTCCATTGGCTTTACTACTCAGTATCAATCTCAGCCAATTGCCAATCTTATTTGTGTCTATGGTGGCAGGTTCGCTTGCTTTGTCGATGCTGGCGAGCATTGGCGGGGCTGTGACAGCAGGTTTAAGGCGTGGGGGATTGTTGGTGTCGTTGCTCATTTTGCCACTTTATGTGCCCGTTTTAATTTTCGGTGTTGCTGCAAGCACGTCAGATATGGGGCCGAGTAGCTCATCACCTGCCCTCATTGTGCTTTGTGCAATAACACTCATGAGCCTCATTGTCGCCCCTTGGGCGTGTGCTGTGGCTTTGAAAGCCTATCTGAGATAAAAGAAAGTCGATCATGCAAAAATTCGCCAACCCCGCCAATTTTCTGAAAATCGCTAATGCGGTGTTGCCTTATATCTGGGGCATTACCATCGTTTTGTTTGCGCTGGGCCTTTACGGTGCGTTGATCATTTCGCCTGCAGATGAAAAACATGGAGAAGCCGTGCGCATGATGTATGTGCATGTGCCAGCTGCTTGGATGGGACTTTTTGTTTATTGCGCAATGGCATTCTTTAGCGCCATTGCGATTATTTATCGGCATCCCCTGGCTGATGCAGCGGCAAAAACTGCAGCACCCATCGGTGCTGTGTTCTGTTTTTTGGCATTGGTCACAGGTTCACTTTGGGGCAAGCCCGGTTGGGGCACATACTGGGTGTGGGATGCCCGCATCACATCAATGTTTGTGCTGATGCTATTTTATTTAGGATATATTGCGCTCTGGCAAAGTATTGAAGAGCCGACGCGTGCTGCAGCAATCGCCCGCGTTGTTGCCATCGTAGGTGTGATCAACGTTGTCATCGTAAAATTTTCTGTCGAGTGGTGGCACACACTTCATCAGGGTGCGAGCGTTCTTAAAATGGGGGGCTCGACCATTGATCGTTCGATGCTGTGGGTTCTGCTGGTGATGGCTGTTGCTTATACTATCCTTTTTCTGGCGCTCCATCTCACTGCTATTCGCAGCGAAATAGCATCACGCAAATTGCGCCAAGCTCGTCTTATTGAAATTGGAAATCGGTGATGGATTATTCAGCACCCCACACAGGATTGGTCATCGCGTCATATCTCGTATCTGCGATCTGCCTCATCGGGCTTACAATTCATATACTGCGGCGGGATCGCCAATTGGCTGCAAAGCTGAAAAGCCAAACATCTGAAGACAATCAATGACCGTCCAACGCAGCAGATGGCGGCTTTTGCCAGTCGCATTATTTGTCACGATGGCAATTGCACTTTGGTTTGGGCTCGCCCATGACCCCAAGCTCATACCATCAGTGTTGATTGGCAAGTCTGCACCTGCGTTTGAACTTCCCGCTGTTGATCAGCTCAATATTCCCGGTCTTTCACAAGCTGACCTGAAAAAGAGAAAAGTTTCCG
>JAYTSN010000386.1:0-2826 GCA_043745625.1 Aestuariivirga sp.
AGCACATTGACGGATTTCAAAGTTGCTAAAGCTTCTGTCAATGCCTTTGATTTTCCGTTGCGGGCAATGACCATGGCAATCGACAATGGATGCACGACTGAAAGGCTAACGCTGGGTGCGCCTTTATCAGCGCCAAAGCGACCTTGAACGGCAATTGCCTGCAATGCGGAAACTCTAAACATGAAGCCTCCGATTTTCGCGGTCAAAATGCACGGGGTCGCAAATTTCGGCGAGATAGTGATGCCCGCGAAGCCCGTCAAACACTTTCACAACTTCGCCATAACGAGCCCGACCATTTGAAAGGAGTGCTAGACCCAGCCACATATTCAGCATGGGTGACCATGCGACTGAGCAGATATAGCCTTGGTCGTTGGCCATGCTGGGTGCATCAGATTGTTTCAAGAGATGCCCGCCTGATCTGATCTTCATGGTTTTATCAACTGGTTTAATGCCCACCACACATTGCCGCGCAGGATCCGTCATGCCTTCGCGCGTGGACATCATACGGCCGATGAAATCTTTCTTGGTCGACATCATTTTGCCGAGGCCTAAATCACCAGCCGTGGTGGTGCCGTTTAACTCGCCACCTGCCACATGGCCTTTTTCGATGCGCATGATTGAGAGCGCTTCAACGCCATAAGGCACAATGCCGAATTCTTGGCCTGATTGCATGATGGCGCGGGCCACCATGTTGCCGTGGTCGGCAGGCACGGCCAATTCATAAGCATGTTCCCCCGAAAATGAGATGCGGAAGAGACGTGCAGAGAGGCCGCCTAAAATGGTGATGTCCTTTGCCGCAAGATAAGGTGTTGTCTCATCATTCAGCGTGAAGTCACCTACGATCTTTTGCAATGTGGCGCGGGATTTGGGGCCAGCGATGGCCATTTGCGCCCACTGCTCGGTGACGGAAACATATTGCACGTCAAGCTCTGGCCATAGCGCCTGATGACAGAACTCAATGTGGCTCATGACGCGGGCGGCATTGGCTGTGGTCGTGGTCATCAAGTAATGATCATCTGCCAGGCGCGATGTGGTGCCATCATCAAACACCACACCATCTTCGCGGAGCATCAAACCATAGCGGGCTTTGCCAATGGCGAGTGTCGAGAAGGTGTTGCAATAGAGCTTATCGAGGAAAGCGCCAGCGTCTTTGCCTTGGATGTCTATCTTGCCCAATGTGGACACATCGCAAAGACCAACGTTGGCGCGGGTGGCTATGACTTCGCGCGAGGCGGAGGCAAGCCAATCTTCGCCCGTTTTGGGGAACCAGCTGGAACGCATCCATAATCCAGATTCAACGAACACTGCACCCTGCTCTCCACACCAATCATGCAAAGGGGTTTTGCGCACGGGTTGGAAATGATGGCCCGTGAAGGGGCCTGCGAATGCACCGAAGGATACAGGTGTGTACATTGGGCGGAAGGTGGTGGTGCCCATTTCAGAAATTGATTTGCCCGCTGCTTCGGCGAGGATGGCGATGGCGTTGACGTTGCCGAGCTTGCCTTGATCGGTGGCCATGCCAGTCGTGGTATAGCGCTTGGCCAATTCCACATGGCCGTAGCCTTCGCGGTTGGCGAGTGGCAAATCTTTGGCCGTGGCATCGTTTTGATAATCGATGAAGGCTTTGCCTGTGGATTCTTTTACCCACCAGAAGGGTTTAATGGCAAAGGCCTCGTCTTTGCATTTTGGTGGGGCTGGCGATTTACCTTTCAAAGTTCCTGCGGCAATGCCGGAGCTCAAGCATTCTGACAACAGCATTTTTCCAGAGGCGCTGCCGATGGCCGTGAACTGCGGCCCGACACCGGGCGGTGTAAAGGCGGCGATGGTTTCATTCCAGATTGGCTTTGCGCCACGGTGGCACATGAGGTTTACAATCGGTGACCAGCCGCCAGACATAGCGACGGCATCGCACTCGAAATGTGAGCCATCGGCAAGGTCGATGGATTTAATACCTTTGCCGCCTTTGACATTGATGATCTTGCCATTTGTGCGCGTGTCAATCACGGCGGCGATGTTTACGCCATGGACTTTCATGTCGATTGCCGTGCGATGCGCGGAACTATTGTTTGTGAAGACGGCGATGGATTTGCCTGCTGCTGCAGCATAGCGATTGGCGTAGTGGCGCATGGCGGAGCTTAACATGACGCCGGGCACATCATTGCCGCCGAACACGAGGGGGCGCTCTTCTGCACCTGCGGCAAGCACGGCTTTCTTGGCGTGGATGCGCCAATAGCGCTGACGCGGTTCGAATGCGGGCGGCACGGCAACGTGATCATTCACGCGCTCAAGGGCACCAAAAATATTACCATCAAACCAGCCGAAGATTGTGGTGCGCGGCATGAGGGTTACGTTGGGCATAGATGCGAGTTCGGCGATCACGGTTTGCGCGAAGGCCGATCCGCTTGTGCCGTCGATTTCTTCATGCTCGAAAAGCAATGAGCCGCCGAGTGCCGAGCCTTCATCAGCAAGGATCACGCGTGCGCCTGACCTTGCGGCTGTGCGTGCTGCCATCAGCCCTGAAGGGCCGGAGCCGATGACGAGGAGATCGCAATGCGCATAGGATTTTTCGTAAGTGTCGGGGTCTACTTCTTTCGAGGCAGAGCCTAGGCCTGCGGCTTTGCGGATCAATGGCTCATAGATTTTTTCCCAGAAGCTTTTGGGCCACATGAAGGTTTTATAATAAAAGCCTGCGACGAAGATCGATGAGGCAAGCGAGTTGATGGCGAGAAAATCATTTTCTAATGATGGCCAGCGGTTCTGGCTATTGGCTGTCAGGCCGTCATAAAGTTCTACCATGGTGGCGCGGGTGTTGGCTTCTTTGCGGCC
>JAYTSN010000387.1:0-8168 GCA_043745625.1 Aestuariivirga sp.
ACTCGAAGCCATAAATATGGAATCCTAGTTTACTTTTGGTGATTCTGCCAAAAGGAAAGCCGAGAACGTTACGAGCGTTCCCGGCTTGTTTGAAGTAAAGCGTGATCATGTTTTGATTTATGCGATCACTTGCTTTGCCGGACACTATATCGCTGGTGAGGCAGTGGCCGGCAGCGACGCGGCTGAAGTGATTTGGATTTATCCACAGGCTTTAGGGGCCTTTGAACTTGCGCCAAATATTGCACAAGCCATTGCGGAAGCTATGAAAGTTTTAAAGCTTTAGTTCAAACTTTATGGGCAGCGTTAACCTTCTCTTAAGGTTCGACTCGCGGTTGCAATTTCACCTGTTAATGTGTGTTAACGCGATTGGGGTGGGCTCGGTTGCGGTGTAAAATTTAGGTTCCATGTATAAATTATCCGAAGAGCAAATCGCCGAACTGCCGCCGCAAGAAGCCAAACAAATGGCGCTGCGTTACATTCTCGAAGCATGGGAAGAAGCAATTTATGATGGGCTGGACCCTGATGCAATTGCAACCGCTGCGATTTTTGCTGCGCTGTCAGATATGATTGCCACATATGGCGAAGAGCCTGTTGCTGTGATGTGTGAACGGTTGCCAGAGCGTATTCGCTCGGGTGAATTTACAGTGGGTAAGACACACCAATAATCTGGCTCTGTTGCCAGTCTGCCGAAGCAGCTAGAACGCTTCGATGAATCACCTTCCCGATAGCCGCTATTCTTGGATCCGTCTTGCGGCCTCAATCATCCTTGCTACTACTGGCGGAATTGGGCTTTGGGCCGGGGTTGTGGTGTTGCCGTTTATTCAAGCGGAATTCCATGTTGATCGCGGCGGTGCGTCGTTCCCCTATACCATGACGATGCTTGGCTTTGCCGTTGGCGGCATTCTTTCAGGCCAGCTGGCCGACAAGTTTGGCATTATGATCCCGATGATGATCAGCGGCGTCATGTTGTGCGTAGGTTTTTTTGCTACGGCATTGGCGCCTAACTATTGGAGCTATGTTGCCAGCTCTGCGCTCATCATTGGTGCCCTCGGCAGTGGGACAACATTTGGGCCACTGGTTGCTGATGTGTCCTTGTGGTTTCAAAGGCGTCGCGGCATTGCGGTTGGCATTGTGGCTTCGGGTAATTATTTGGCGGGAACAATCTGGCCTCCCGTGCTCACTTACCTGACGCAGCAATATGGTTGGCGTTCGGCCTTCATGCTTATTGGCGTGGTCTGCGTTGTGATTATGGTGCCTTTGTCGTTGATGTTGCGGACACGCGCATCGACAATTGATCTACGAACTTCAACATCAAATGGCATAACCCAAAAAGGTTCAAACTCTCTCCAAGCGATTTTGATTTTGGCAGGTCTAGCGTGTTGTGTGGCGATGAGCATGCCACAGGTTCATATTCTGGCTTACTGCGGAGATTTGGGTTTTGACCGCGCCGTTGGTGCGCAAATGCTTTCAGTGATGTTAGGCTGTGGCGTGGTGAGCCGTTTGGTTTCGGGCTACATGTCTGATCATATTGGCGGCACAGGCACTTTAATGATCGGTTCGTTTTTACAGTGTTTGGCGCTGCTGTTTTACATTCCGTTCAATGGCCTGACATCGCTCTATTTGGTGTCAGCGCTTTTCGGCCTAGCACAAGGTGGCATTGTGCCGAGCTACGCTTTGATCGTGCGTGATAACTTTCCAGCGCGCGAAGCGGGCACGCGGATTTCGCTGGTGCTCACATCAACGGTATTGGGCATGGCTTTAGGCGGGTGGTTATCGGGCGTGATCTTTGATTATACGGGCTCTTACAAGCTGGCCTTCTTGCACGGTGTGGCTTGGAATCTTCTGAACATGGCAATTGCGTTCTGGCTAGTGATTGGGCGTTTGCACCCGAAGGCACCAACCATGGCTACAGCCTGAATTCCTAACCTTAAGCCCAATTGATGGCTTGACCTTGGGCTGCGTTGCGGCTTTGTTGCATTGCAACAGGATTATGAAAAAAGCAGTAAACTTATATCTGGCGGAGTTCGGCAAGTTTGGGGCCGAAAATGTTCATTTCGGCGCTGGCGCATTGGGTCAGAAGGGCGAAGCTTTGTGCGAGATGGCCAATCTCGGCTTGGCGGTTCCGCCCGGGTTTATTATGACGGTTGAGACAGCCAAGTTAATTGCAGCGGGCCAAGCAACATTTGAGATTAAACAGCAAATATTTTTTGCGCTCGCCCGCATGGCTGAAGAGACGGGCTGTTCATTGGGTGACTACAAAAACCTGTTGTTGCTGGCGGTTCGCCCTTCTACGCCATCGGCACTTTCCGGCACGCTGGAAGCTGTTTTAAATCTAGGGCTCAATGATCTGACTGTCGAAGGTCTGGCCAAGCATTCAGGCGATCCTGGTTTTGCACATGAGTGCTATCGCCGCTTCATTCAGAATTATGCTCATGTGGTGATGGGTGATGACCCTGCGGCGTTTGAAGATTTGCTGAGCTTGTTTATTGAGGAGCGCGGCTATGTTTCGGCAACGGAAATTAAAAGTTCCGATGGGCGCGAATTAACTGCGCGATTTAAATCGCAGCTCGAAGCACATGACAAGCAAGTGTTTCCGCAAGATGTGCATGAGCAGTTGTGGAATACAATTGTTGCATTGGTGCGTGGGTGGAATGGCCCGCGCGCAAAAACCCACCGTAAATTGCATGGGGCTGATGCTGATGCGGGCTTGGCGATAATTGTGCAAGCTATGGTGTTTGGAAATCAGCCGGAGCTTTCAGGGGCTGGCCATGCCGCTTCGCGCCATCCGCAATCGGGTGAGCTTGTCATGCAAGGCGAATATTTGGCCGATGCGCAAGGGCCTGATTTGGTGGCACGGTTGCGGCAAAGCTTACCCTTGCGCAATGGCGCAACGTCTTTGGAATCGGCTGTGCCTGCAGCGTTTCAAGAATTGCGCGCTGGCTTGTTTAAGCTTGAACAGTTGCGCCGCGATGCCGTTGAGATTGATTTTACGATTGCTCAAGGCCAGCTGTGGTTTTTAGATGCAAAGCCTGCGCGGCGCACGACAGCGGCGGCGATAAAGATTGTTGCTGATATGGTGCGGCAGAATTTGATGAGTGAGGCCGAAGCTTTATTGCGCATTGATCCGCTGTCGCTTGATCAATTGTTGCACTCGACATTAGCGCCCGATACCAAGCGTGAAATTGTTGCAGCTGGACTTCCAGCATCACCCGGTGCTGCGTCCGGGATGATTATTTTTGATGCAGATGAAGCCCGGGTTTTGGTTGGGCAAGGGCTGCATGTGATTTTGGTGCGGCCTGAAACTTCGCCTGAAGATATTAAGGGCGTTCATGTAGCCGACGGTGTTTTGACCACACGTGGCGGCATGACTTCGCACGCAGCCGTGATTGCGCGCGGCATGGGCAAACCGTGCGTGGCCGGTGCATCCTCACTGAAGATTGATGCCAGTGAAGGCACTTTAAAGGGGCCGGGCCTGACGCTGAAGAAGGGTGATGTGATCACGATTGATGGCAGCACGGGCCAAGTTCTTAAAGGTGAAGTGGCGGTGGTGAAGCCTTCACTCTCGGGCGATTTTGCAACGTTTTTGGGCTGGGCCGATAAAGCACGGCGCATGAAGGTGCGCACCAATGCTGAAACGCCGCATGATGCACGCATTGCCCGCGATTTTGGCGCTGAGGGAATCGGTCTTTCACGCACAGAACACATGTTCTTTGAAGGCGACCGTATTATCGCTATGCGTGAGATGATTTTGGCCGATAGCGAGCGCGATCGTCGTTCAGCTTTGGCGAAAATTTTGCCCGTGTTGCGGGCGGATTTTGAAGCGTTGTTCACGATCATGGCTGGCTTTCCAGTTTGCATTCGTTTGCTTGATCCGCCGCTGCATGAGTTTTTGCCATCAGCGTCCGACGATGTTGTGGGCATTGCCAAGGATTTGAAGATTGACCCGGCAGCACTTCGCCGACGCGTGGCAGAACTTCGTGAGCAGAACCCGATGTTGGGGCACCGGGGGGTGCGACTGTTGCTGAGCTACCCGGAAATCACTGATATGCAAGCACGGGCGATTTTTGAGGCGGCGGCCAATGTGGAGCGCCAAACCGGAAAAGCGCCGATTGCTGAAATTATGGTGCCGCTGGTATCATCCAGAGCCGAGCTTGATGCTGTGCGCAAGCGGATTGACATGGTGGCTGCTGAGGTGCGCCAAGAAACCGGGCAAGCGATCACTTATTTGGTGGGCACGATGATCGAGCTGCCGCGCGCTGCTTTGAAGGCTCAAGATATTGCTGGGGCGGCGGAGTTCTTCTCTTTTGGTACCAATGATCTGACCCAGACCACCTACGGTATCAGCCGCGACGACTCAGCCCGGTTTATTGGTGAGTACACGGCGCGGGGCATTTTTCCGCATGATCCATTCATTTCATTGGATGTGGACGGGGTGGGTGAACTAATCAATTTTGCTGTTGAAAGAGGCCGCGCTGGGCGACCAGAACTGCATTTAGGGATATGCGGCGAACATGGCGGCGACCCAGACTCAATTGCCTTTTGCGAGGCATCGGGGCTTGATTATGTGTCTTGTTCGGCCTTCCGTGTGCCGATCGCAAGGCTGGCTGCAGCCCAAGCAACCTTAAAAACTTTAATTAAATCAAAGCATTAACCTAAATGTTAATTTAGCGTTTATATGTCTTAAAAGTGGCTTCTTTGGGTTGTCGGCATGGTTAACCTATGCTAAACGCGATTTTGGTACGGTAGCAATCTGGAGTCGAAAGACTCATTCCTGGGTAGGATTCGGTATATTGGAACGATATAAAGGTTTGCAACGTCGGCGTCGGTTTGAAGATCTCGGTTCACTCGAGAAACCGGTTCAGCCAAAATCTCAGCTCCGTGATCTCGTGCCAATGGCATTTGCTGGCGTTATGTTAGTTACAGCGTTTGCATTTGCTGGACACTACATCGGCCGCAATGCGGATGCTCACAATGCGACTGTTGACGACATTGCGCCATTGGTGATGCCGACATCAGCATTAGCCACAAAGGGTTCACTTTTGCCTCGGGGCGAAACTTTTGCACTTTTGAATTTAAAGACGCTGCGTAGCCAAACTGTCTTAATTGATGGAAAAGGCGATTTGGCCATAGAAAATCTGGTTGAGCCGGTTCCGGTTCCCATGCCTAAGCCCAAGCCTGTGAAATTGGCGAAGGTCGAAAAAGAAGTTAAAATTATTCCGGCTTCTATTGATTTAAAGCATCCTGATGAGCCACCTGCGGCTATCAAGCGTATGGCTATTGTGCCAGTTCAGCCAGACGTCCAGAAAGCTTTCAAGCTTGAGAAAACTGTAAAACAAAAAGTTGTCGCGCAACGCCGGGTTCGGTTGGCGGAAGAAAATTGCCTGGCGCGCGCCGTTTATTTTGAATCGCGCTCCGAATCGGATTTGGGCCAGTTGGCAGTTGCGAAAGTTATTTTGAACCGGGTTAAATCACCTGATTATCCAAAATCAATTTGCGGCGTGGTTTACCAAGGTTCGGGTACACGGAACTCATGTCAATTCTCTTTTGCTTGTGATGGTTTGCCAGATGATGTGAACCAGCCCGGTGCTTGGTCTCATGCCAAGACGATCGCGCAACGTGCAATTGCAGGCGATCCAGCAATTGCAATGATGGGTTCAGCCACCAATTATCACGCTGATTATGTGAAGCCGCGCTGGGCCAAGACGATGCGTCGTTTGGCGCGTATTGGCCACCATATTTTCTACGCTGGCGGCTGACGCTCGGCAGAAAACGATCGATTTTTAAATAAACAATTTGTAATTCCTTAAGAAATCATTAAAGGTAACAGACTACTAACGGTTTTGTAGTTTTCGGCTTTTTTATGGATGGTTTAAAAATGTTCAAGAAATTCCTTCTGGCTTCAGCTTTATTGGTTAGCACCACGGTTGCTTCTCATGCAGCGGTTATATTTTCAGACAATTTTAATGCGGCCCCTCAAGGGCTTAGCACCACACCTACTGGATGGGTTGCGGATTATGGTTCGGTCGACGTGATTGGAACCGGCTTTTTTGATTTCTATCCAGGCAATGGCAATTACATTGATATGAACGGTTCAACCGGGCAGTCCGGTGGAATACATACGGCGAATGCGTTCAATTTTTTAGCTGGTAAAACTTATACCGTAAGCTTTAATTACGGGAACAATGCATTTTCAGCTGGCAATGGAAGTACTGAAACATTGATTGCAGATGTTTTGGGTTTCCCTGGCGTCACGATTAACCAGATTGGGTCGATCGTTAGTTATCTGACGAGCGGATTTAGCTTTACACCAACTGCCAATTTTTCGAGCGCTTTATATTTCAAAGGATCTGGCTCAAACGATGGCGATAATGGTGGCATTGTCCTCGACAATGTTTCTTTGTCTGTCGTGCCCGTTCCTGCAACCTTTCCGCTTTTGGCCGCTGGCCTTGGCGTGTTGGGATTCGCAAGCCGTCGTCGCAGGGCGAAGTCTGTTGCATAATGAATTTATGCATTACTGAAATTTGAACGGCGGCAGGAATGGCGCCGTTTTTTATAGGTGCAGTGTGAAAGGCGCGCCCTCATAGGCGTTTGCACCCCGGCCAATGGCTTCAATGGCCGCCAACATTCTTCCTTGCCTGCCCAAAATATGATCAATCTGTTTGGTGATAAGCCGATTTGGTGTTGCTGATGGCGATGCTTTTCGAAGCTCTTGGGCAATTTCTAATTCATCGACTTTAGGCCGCAACATGCATAGTGCTGCAAATGCTGAAGCAGTTGAGCGGCTGATGCCCGCCCAACAATGGATCAGCAGAGGTTGTTTTTGGTTCCAACTTTCCACAAACGAGATCAGGCGTCTGGCATCTTGTTCGTGCGGTGTGATCAAACCTGGCGTTTCAACATTGATGTCGTTGAAGGTAAGCTTTAAATGATTTTCGATATTGTCATATTCCGGATGTGGCGTTTCCGGGCCGAGGATTCCGATGACAGATTTTGCTTTGTGTAAATCTATTTGAATTTGGGCTGCATGCAGTCCGCAGACAATGATCATGATGTAAGCCTTTTGAATGCCGATAGGTAAAGCGCTGCTGCATCATTTGTCGGGAGTGTTTCAAGCGCGTGGAAATTCTTGTCTCCTGATAAACCTTTGGGGCGACCGAAGAATTTTTCGGCTTCGGGGATGGAAAATCCGGCGAGTTGTGTTGCTTCTAAATAAGCAGCCATTTTATCGGCTTGCTTGATGAGGGCTTCAGCTTCATCTGTGGACTTAGGGGGCAATCCAAAGCGAATGTGGATTGCTGCCATCAAGCGGTGTTCGAAGGCTTTGTAATCCACGCCCAATGCCGCTTTGAAAGGGGAGATCATATCACCGATCACATATTCAGGTGCATCATGCAGCAAAGCGACGAGGCGAAGTTGTTTGCTAGACTTGTCATTACAATGTGCAAATATCTGTTCGACCAGCACGCAATGCTGCGCAACTGAAAAAGCATGATCACCTCTGGTTTGGCCATTCCAACGCGCCACGCGGGCGAGGCCGTGGGCAATGTCTTCAATTTCAATATCAAGTGGCGACGGATCAAGCAGGTCTAATCTACGTCCAGATAACATGCGTTGCCAAGCGCGCGGGACTGCATCGGCCATCTACTGAGCCAATTTCTTTACAGCATCGTGGCGGTGACAACCCACCAGGTGGTCGTTAAAAAACCCAGTGGCTTGCATGAATGCATAGACAATTGTGGGGCCGACGAACTTAAAGCCTTTTTGTTTCAGGTCCTTCGAGATTTTTTCAGCGAGTGGAGTTTTTCCCGGCACATCTTTCATCGATTGAAACGTATTCACCACTGGTTTGCCATCCACAAAATCCCAGAGATATTTTGAGAAATCTTCGATTTTTAAATAGGCCTGGGCGTTGAGCACTGTGCCTTCAATTTTCAAACGGTTGCGCACGATGCCAGCGTTTTGCATCAACGCATCTTTCTTATGGCGGTCATAGGTGATGATTTTTTCGGGCACGAAACCATCAAAGGCTTGGCGGAAGTTTTCGCGCTTGCGCAGAATGGTGATCCAGCTCAGGCCCGCTTGGAAGCCATCTAAGATCAGCTTTTCAAAAAGTGCGCGCGAGTCATATTCGGGAACGCCCCAATCGGTGTCGTGATAATGCACATAGA
>JAYTSN010000388.1:0-8155 GCA_043745625.1 Aestuariivirga sp.
CAGTTTTAATGTCCAAGTCTAATGCTTCGCCCGCGATCTCAAATTTGAAACGATCACTTTTTGCAATCGCAAACTCGAGGGCTCGCCACCACAGTTCGCATGAACCATCGACAATTTTCGGCGCCACAAAAATAGTATACGGGCAATTCAATCTGTCAAAAATAGGTTGACCATAAATCTGGTTGTCTTTGTAGCCATCATCCAATGTGAAAACGGCAAACGGCTTTTGACCACGCTTGGGGTTCCGCATGCGTTGAATGGCATCGCCGAGCGACAAGGTTTCCATGCCGCGTTTGCGAACGAGTTCGATGATGTCGTTTAGAAATTCCGGCGTGCATTCAAGTTTGCCATTAGGCGCAAAACCAGTTTGTAGTCCGCCACCAGGGCAGATATGGTGAAAGCAGAAAATACTGCCGAGGCCCTGCAACTTTGGCCTCAACAGTTGTGCTAAGCCTGTGTAGTGAATGGTTTCAAGGCAGGCACGCAGTATTGCAGGGGAAGCCATGGCTGTTAAGCCGAAGCTGCTTGTAAACTATCGGCAATTGTATTGCTGTTTACTTGAATAAACATCGGTGCCAACACGCCGTTGGATTGTAGAATTTGTGCAGCTACGATTGCATCACGCTGGCGCGGTGCTGTTGCTAAAATAAAGGCTGCCGGGCAATTTTTTACGAGGCCGGGTGCTGCGGCATAAGCATCCCCCACCAACACGAAAACATAATCATAAATTGTGTCCAAAGCCGTCAACACTGAATCGAATTTTTCGGAAATGCGGTGTTCGTTCTCGGCGTGGCGCGAAAGACCCTTGCGGATGATGTGGATCGTCGAGTGTGGATCGCGGATAATAATTTTTGTAAAGTCAGCAGTGCCTGCAACCAAGTCTGTTAATCCGGTTCCAGCCGGCAGGCCAGCCAACATTTCTAAATCTCCGCCGTGTTGCGAAAGATCAACAATTGCTACTCGCTTTTTTCCTTCAGACAGAATGCGCGCGGTTGAAAGAGCAGCAACAGCCGCGTCAGGCCCTTCGCTTCCCAAGCTCGTAAATGAGAAATTTTTGTAAGATTTGGTATCTTTCAACGTTTGGCAAGCATTTGCCATTGCTGCTGCCGAAGCATTGGGACTATTGGGCTGCGCGGCCTGTTGATCGTTCAATAAATCCACAGCCGCCATGCGCGAGCCAGTCGCTATCATTGCGGAGACTGGATGAGCGAAAGGTTCCGGTGTTTTGAAAACAGGTTTCACTGTCACCGATTGAGGAAATATTAAATCCGGCACGACCATTGGCGGCACCATGGCCCCCTGCTCGACTTGACTGCTTGCGACATGCACGCGCGCAATCTGAACTTGGCTACGGTTTGCGTTTGTAGCGGCAGACATAACTTGCATTATAAATGCTAGCCCAAGCCCTAAACCCAAGCCCGCCATCGTTGTTAAAAAGATTGTCGGTCCGACTTTTGGGAAATACGGCACTGGTGGCACAGAGGCGCGTTGAATGATGCGCGCTTTGCTGGGTTGCATTTTCGGGTCTTGTCTTGCGCTTGCATCAGCAAAGCGAACCAACATTGATTCAAGCAACGTGCGGTTTGCCTGGGCTTCGCGTTCCAAGCTCTTCAGTTTTACGTCGCTGATATTTGCGCTGGATTCGCGGCCCTTCAACTTTTCGAGGTTACTCCGCAAAGCGTCGGCGCGCTGATTGGCGATCTTGGCTTGGCCTTGCAAACTTTCAACAACTTTGGAAGCTTCGCGTTTAATCGAAGCATTAATTGATGAGAGCTCCCTTTGTGCAGCAATCATCTTGGGATGGTTTGGCAAATAGGTTCCCGATAGTTCTGAAAGCTTTCTTGTCGCTGCGGATTGTTGTTCGCGCAAATTTTGAATCAGCAGTGAATTTAAAACATCGGAAGACGCTTCAACTGCGCCGTTTGCCATCATGCTTTTAATTTCGGATGCACGCGCACTCGCCTCGCCTGCAGCGTTTTCGGCAATCGTAATTTGAGAATTCAATTCAGAGATTTGCTGGATTCCAAGTGTTGCTGTCTGGCCCTTCAACAGCCCTGCTTCGGCTCTATATTTTTCAGAGGTATTTTCAGAGTCGCTGACTTTCTGTCTGAGTTCAGAAATCTGCGCGCCCAGCCATTGTCTTGCTCTATCTGTTGAATCTGAATCGCTTTCTCTCGTAGATGAAACATAAATTTCGGCCAATGCATTGGCTACGTTAGCTGCTGCCTCTTTGTTATTCATGCGAGATGTAATCGAAACAATATTGGAATCCTGAATTCCCGAAACTGTTAATTTGCTGCCCATAGATTTAAGCGCGTTTTCTCGACCAGAAAACATTCTCGGATCGTCAGTAAAACCGGTTGCTATTAAAACTGATTTCAAGGTTCCGATTTTTGAAAGTGCGGTATTGAATTCTTCGCTTTTGTCGAGGGCTAGCTGATCGCTGACCCGGCCAAACAAATCGCCCGACTTTATTACCGCGACTTGGCTTGTGATGTAGCGTTCGTCGGCCGGTTGCAAAGGAACGCCTTGGATATCCGTACTGGCGCGCTCGAAAGATGTCGCGTTATTTTCAAGTATGATTTGCGCTTCAGCTTGATAAGAAGGCTTAAGAAGAAAAACAGTAGCGGAACCGATTGCGCAGCCAATCAACGCCAACAGGAGCACCATTAATTTGCGGTGCCAGATACCTTTGATCACGTCTGCAACATTAACAGATTGCGACGGCTCTGTGCTAAGACTCATGAAAACAACTACCTATTAACATCTCTTGTGTTTGGAAGAGTATGGTAACTATTTGATTAACGAAGTGCCAATTCGATCAACTTAAGGTCTTGCTAACCATAAGCAGCTATGTTCGTTCCATTCAGTGTTGCGACCTTTCGCGTTGTCAGTGAGATTTGTTGGTATGCGTTATTTTTATGTGTTGTTCAGTTGTGTATTTTTGTCAGCCTGTGCCGACACGTGGGAGACAGTTGCTCCCAACTCTCCCCCCGGTGGCACAGGTATTTTAGCAAATGGCAATCTTGATGAGGGCCCTCAGGCGGTCTCAAGCGTATCAAAGCTGCCTGCTTCTAACGTGCATGGGCCATTGCCGCCTTTTGGTACAAGAGGGCATGCTTCAGCTTATGAGTTTGCCAGTGGTTACCGTGTTGGTTCAGGCGATAAGCTTGTTATTCGAGTAGCTGGTGAGCCCGATCTGACTGGCGAAGTGCCAGTTGATGCGTCTGGCGCAATTTCTTTGCCTTACGTGGAAACTGTGACTGTGGCGGGCATGTCCACGCCACAGATTGAGGCTTTGATCACACGTAAATTACGCGCAGGGTATTTGCGCGACCCCAAAGTATCTGTGCAGGTTACATCTTTGCGTCCCTTTTTCATAATGGGCGAAGTGACCACCGCTGGCAGCTTTTCTTATCAAGCCGGTATGACAGTTCAAAATGCGATTGCCATTGCTGGTGGCTATAACACACGTGCGGATCAAGCTGATGTTCTCATCACCAGACGCAACGCAAAGGGCACACAAACTTATAAAGTGCCCGTCACCACCCAGGTTTATCCTGGCGATATTGTTTTTGTGCGAGAACGCTGGTTCTAAGGATGCGCATTCTCCATGTTTTTCGCAGTCCAGTTGGTGGCTTGTTTCGCCATGTTCGCGATCTTGTGCGTGGGCAAGCTGAACTAGGACATGAAGTTGGTATATTCTGCGATAGTTCGACTGGTGGTGATAACGCTTCTCTTCAGCTCGCATTAACGGAACCGTTTTGTAAGCTCGGCATTCACCGCGAAGCAATGTCAAAGCTTCCAGGTTTTGGTGATTTAACTTGTTCGTCACAAACGCTCAAGCGGGCTCGCTTACTGAATGTTGATGTGATTCACGGTCATGGCGCAAAGGGTGGTCTTTACGCGCGGATTGCTGGGAAGATTGGCAAAAGGCGAGCCTTTTATACGCCCCATGGTGGAAGCTTACATTATGACTGGGGTAAATTCCCGGGCCCTGTGTTCTTAGGAACCGAATGGCTGCTTCGCAACACGAACTCAGCTATGATTTTCGTTTGTGAATATGAAAAGCAACTCTTTCAAAGCAAAATCGGGATAGGTCAGTGCCGGTCAACCGTCGTTCATAATGGCCTGTGGGACGAGGAATTTCTGCAGAAGCCACTGGCAGCGAATGCCAAGGATTTGCTGTTTGTTGGAGAAATGCGCAAATTGAAAGGTGTCGACGTTCTGCTGAACGCCATTGCTCAATTGAAACCACGTCGGCTGGTCACTTGTTGCTTTGTTGGCGAAGGTGCCGATGTAGAAGCGTTTAAACTGCTCGCAATCAAATTGGGCTTGGCAGACCAAGTTACATTTGTCGGGCGCAAAACCATGATCGAGGCTTTGGAACTTGGTCGTGTGTTTGTTCTACCATCTCGGAACGAGTCTTTCCCTTATGTCATGCTTGAAGCCGCGGCCGCCCATAAGCCATTGATAGCAAGCAATATTGGCGGCATCGCTGAAGTGGTGCCAAAAGCTCAACTTTGCATGCCTGAAGATGTTTCGGGATTAGCGTCGCTAATTTTAAGAACGTTGGAAAACCCTGCAAAATCTCAGCAGAGCGCTGATCTTTTGGCCGCTGAATTGAAACTAAAATTCAGCGTGCAAGGCATGGCTGCAAAAATTGCTGCCTTTTACAGCCCCCCGCTTTAACCATTCATTAACCACGGCATTAACCTTTTCCGTTTAGAGCGCCAGTCGGATTGGGATTTGCTCCTTCATACCTAACATCACTTTGATGTATCAGTTTGAAGCAGGTCATGAAGCCACAACCGGAAATCATTGAACTCGCAGCAATCTTCGATTTGGACGAAGCAATTGACGCACATTCAAAAGAGCGCTTGCGCGACACCATAGGTGGGCGCTTGACGAACTCTATCTTTGTGGCACCGCAGATTGTTGCCGCGCTGTTGAGGTTAAGTGATTGCGCTGCGATGTTCTCTATCGGGCTATTCACCGTTTTGCGCTACCCAGGTTTGGTGAGCCGCGTTGATGGACTGGTATTTTTAGCAGTTACTGGATTTGCTGCAACTATGTTGCCACTGGTGTTTGGCATATTTGGGCTTTACCGCCTCGATAACCTCATTATGCCGGCACGAAGCATTTTTAAAATTCTTGTAGCTTGGAGCTTGCTGTTTGTTCTGCTGGTGTTTGGTTTGTTTTTTCTCAAAAGCACCGAAAGCGTTTCGCGGATTTGGCTCATCAGTTGGGCTACGGCAGGGCATTTGTTGTTCTTGTGTTACCGCTTCGTTGTTGCCGCTGTCTTGCGGCGCTTTAACCAGAATGGTCAGTTCAACAAGCGGGCGGTAATTGTGGGCGGTGGTGAGGCCGCAAGCCGTGTCATTGCCAATTTGCAATCACATAACGATACAGGCGTTTCCCTTATCGGATATTTTGACGACCGCGATGATATGCGCAGTTTGGCGGAAGCGCACGGTGTTATGAAACTTGGCAGCATTGATGATCTAATCGATTTTTCGCGCGCAACCCGCATCGACAGCATCATCATCACCCTGCCCGTCACAGCCGAAGACCGTTTACTGCAAATACTGAACCGACTTTGGGTTTTACCCGTGGATATTAGGCTCAGTGCTTATGGCCAGAAATTGCGTTATCGGCCCCGTGCCTATTCCTACATTGGCAACCTGCCCTGCCTTGATATGTTTGACCGCCCGCTTGGCGAATGGGGGCCGCTGTTCAAGTCGAGTATGGATAAGGTTATTGCTGTATTGGCCATAATAGCATTCTCGCCAATTTTTGCTGCGGTGGCCATTGCGGTGAAGTTCGGAAGCAAAGGTGCGATTATTTTCAAGCAGAAACGCTTTGGCTTCAACAACGAGCTTATTGAGGTTTATAAGTTTAGGTCAATGTACAATGATTTAGCCGACCGGGATGCCACAACGTTAGTCAGCAAAAATGATCCGCGCGTTACTCCCGTTGGACGCTTTATTCGCCGCACCAGTTTGGATGAACTGCCGCAATTTTTTAATGTTCTTAAAGGCGACCTTTCATTGGTCGGCCCTCGCCCCCATGCCACAAAAGCCAAGGCTGCAGACTCATTGTATGAACATGTTGTGGATGGATATTTTGCCCGTCACAAAGTAAAACCAGGAATAACCGGCTGGGCGCAAATTAATGGTTGGCGCGGCGAAACGGACACGACTGAAAAAATCGAACGGCGTGTTGAACATGATCTTTATTACATCGAGAACTGGTCACTGATATTAGATCTTTACATTATCGCCAGAACACCACTGGCGTTGATGAGACCAGAGAACGCCTACTGATTTGGCACAAGCCGCACGAGCAGTGCAAACGCGTTGTTAACCTTTGATCTTTACTTTTTGGCAATAACTTAAACTGGAAAACATTTTAATTGGCACATGCCCAACAGTTGAGCACAGCGGGCTATACGCCGAGCAATTCTGCTGACCGATCCACTTTTGAAAAGTTGCGTCACGGTTTGGTTTGGATGATATTTGCGAGTGCATTTGTCGTTATTTTTGAACCTGCACCAACTGATCTGTTTTTCTTTTTAGCTTTTGCTGTGTTTGTGTTTTCAGGCACAAACTATACACCAACCATCATGCCATTTTTCTTTCTGCTGCTGATCTACAATCTTGGCGGCATTATCACTTTTGCGCTTGTGGCACCCACCCCTGAAGCACTGACGTATAATATCACTTCAGTTTACATGGCTGCTTCTGGCATATTTTTGGCGAGCTATTTATCGGTCGATACAGCAAGGCGGATTGACAATATATTTTCGGGTTATGTTTTTGGAGCGGTTGTGGCGGGTGCGCTGGCACTGCTTGCATTCATATTTGTAAAAACCATTGGCAAAACCTTTGTGGCACTTGGCGCAAACGATTTGATTAATTACGGTCGCGCCACAGGACTGTTCAAGGATCCCAATGTGTTTTCAACATTCATGGTCTTTCCTTGCGTATTATTGGCGCAACGACTGTTGTTGGGCACCAGCAAACGGCCATTCGTAACGTTGGTCTTCTTTTGTATCGTCTTTTCAAGTCTGATATTAGCGTTATCGCGCGGTGCGTGGATTAATATGGCGGCTTCCATTCTGACGATGGTGGCCCTAACCTTTGTGCTCACCCAATCAAACAAGCTGCGCGGGCGTGTTGTGCTTTTGTCTTTGGTGGGATTGGCACTCATTTCTGTTGCACTCATTTTGCTACTCTCGTCACCAGATATGAAGGCGTTATTTCTTGATCGTTTTACCCTGACCAAAAATTATGACAGTGGTGAACGCGGCCGCTTCGGCAACCAATTGAACGCTATCCCAATGTTGCTCGATCGCGCTTTGGGCCTTGGCCCCTTTGAATTTACAAAGATCTATGGTGAGGCGCCTCACAACACTTTCCTCAATTCCTTTGTCATCGGCGGTTGGATTGCTGGAATTTCGTATTTTTGTTTGGTTTGCTGCAATATTTATGTTGGTTTTCGCACTGTAATCACAAGGTCACCCTATCAAAATCATGCTATCCTGGTTTTTGCGTGTTTGGTTAACGTGATGCTGCAAGGCATACAAATTGATACCGAACATTGGCGGCATTATTATTGGATGATGGGCATGATGTGGGGCCTTGCTGCTGCTACGTTTTATTATACGAATTCATTAAGCTCCACTGTTGTAGAGCAACCAACGCGGAATGCTTTGGTATGAAATTGGAAGACGTGAACTTAAATAGTGAACCAGAAAAACAAGGAAGCATGAAGTCTTTGCTTCGTAACAAATTGCTTGGTTCGGGCATGATTTCGTTATTGATAAAGGTTTCGGGCGCCGGACTGAGCTATCTCATGTTTGTCGCCTTCGCTCATTTGTTGAATGCGCAAGATTATGGTGTCTTTGCTTTTTCATTTAATTTGGCAGTTGTTGTTTCGGCATTTGCGGGATTTGGATATTCCACTGCAATCATGCGTTATTGGCCAAAATATTTAGCGCAAAACAAACCAGAGTATGCAACTGGCGCAATTATGATGGGCACACAGCTAACCTTACTTGGCATCACTTTAGCGTTGTTAATGGGTTACATGGCCGATCATTTTTGGATCGGTGGTTCTGAACGGAATTACTTTGTGGTTGCCATTTTGGCAT
>JAYTSN010000389.1:0-2802 GCA_043745625.1 Aestuariivirga sp.
TTTTCTGGAACACATGGCTTTCAAAGGCACCAAGCGCCGCAGCGCTCAAGACATTGCCGAAGAAATTGAAAGTGCCGGCGGTGAAATCAACGCCGCAACAGGCATGGAAACCACCACCTATTATGCGCGTACTTTAAAAGCCGATTGGCCGTTGGCCCTCGATATTCTGGCCGATATTTTTACCGAGTCCACACTCGATGCCGATGAGCTTGACCGCGAACGCGATGTGATCTTGCAGGAAATCGCCGCCTCTAAAGATCAACCTGATGATTTGGTTTTCGATCTGGCCCAAGCCGCATGTTATGGCGATCATCCATTGGGTCGCTCAATACTCGGAACAACTGAACTCGTGCAAAGCATGACGCGCGAGCAAATGGTGTCTTGGCGTGACCGCAATTATTGGGCCTCGCGCATTGTGATATGTGCCACCGGCAATGTAAACCACGCGGATTTTGCAAAAGCCGCAGAAAAACATTTTGGCCACATCCCGCAAGGCCATGCCCCCCAGCGCCAACCACCACATTTTGTAGGCTCGGCGCGAACCGAGCAAAAGCCCTTGGATCAAACCCATTTGGTTCTGTCGTTCCCAGCACCAAATTACCGCGATACACGGGTTTATCAATTGCAGGTTCTAGCCAGCATTCTGGGCGGCGGCATGTCCTCGCGCTTGTTCCAGGAAGTGCGCGAAAAACGTGGGCTTTGCTATAGCGTTTTTGCATTCGGCACAACCTATGAAGACACGGGCCAGCTTGGGGTCTATGCCGCAACCTCTCCCGACCACACCCCTGAACTTCTGGAAGTCACGGCCAAGGTCATGTTATCGATGGTCGATGAAATCACCGAAAAAGAAATTGACCGCGCCAAGGCCCAACTCAAAACCAGCATTGTTATGAACCTCGAAAGTGCATCATCCAGGGCAGATCAAATCGCCAGACAGTTCCTGGCTTTTGGTGAAGTGCCAGAGATGGAAACATTGATCAAAAAAATTGAAGCTGTCACAGTCGATCAAGTGCGCATCCTGGCCAAAGAAATTTTCAAATCGGCTCCACCATCGCTCAGCGCAGTAGGCCAACTCTCGGCTCTTGAAAACCACGCGGCACTGGCCGCAAGGTTTGCCTGAACGCCTTGTGGTTTTTTCGAAACCTTTGGCGTGGGCCAGTTCTGATCGGCAAGCGCATCATGGTGCGCCCGCCTGTGATGGACGACTTCAAACAATGGGCCGCACTGCGCCAGGAAAGCCGTAATTTTTTAGAACCGTGGGAACCGACCTGGAACGAAGACGAATTTAAACGGGGGTCTTTTCGCCGGCGTCTGAGCATCTATCAAGATTGGGCGACGCGTGATCATGGCTATGCCTTTTTTATTTTTGAAACAACCTCCGACCAGCTTATCGGTGCCATCAGCCTCAGCCATGTGCGCAGGGGGGCCGAGCAATCAGCCACCTTTGGCTATTGGATCGGCATGAAATTTGCCATGCAAGGCTATATGACTGAAGCCTTAAATCTCATTGTCAACCATGCGTTTGAAACCTTGGGCCTGCACCGTTTGGATGCTGCCTGCCTGCCCAGGAATACAGCATCTAAAAAGCTGCTGGAAAATTCGGGGTTTAAGCAAGAAGGCTATGCGCCGTCCTACATCAAAATCGCTGGGCGTTGGGAGGATCACCTACTATTTGCGCGTCTCAAAACTCTGAACTGACATTCGCCTTGAAACCAATCAACCGCTAGATTGACCACATGATTCGGTTGGGCAAATCAAGCAAGACGTTCGGGCCGGTTTGCGCAGCAATTTTATTTGTCTGCGCATTGCTCTTTGCGGCGAACACGGTATTTGCCGAAGCAATTCTAGACGTTGATGCAAACACCATCCAAGTTGAACTCTCCAAATATCGCAGCCCCATAGGCGCCGAGCGCGCCCAAATTTCGCTGCAGGGTCCGGGTGATCCCAAAAAAGTTACACTCCAGGCGCGCGGCCCCGGACCCACCTATTATTGGTCGCTCTTTTCGTTTGAGAACAAGACTGATCGTCCGCTTGATTTTATTTTGGATGTTGAGCAGCAAGTTTTTGTAGGGTCGGGGCTCTTGCCGGTCAAGCCGATCCGCAGTCCGTTGTTAGGAGCCGTCGCCACCAATGGCCAAGCGCTGGTGCAAACGAACGTGGCATCAGCAAAAACGTTCGCTTTTCAGATCGCCCCTCGTGAAATTTTCAACATCGCAATCGAAACGCCGACAGCCGATTTGCAAGCAACTTTGTGGCAACGCCAATTTTGGCTGGAACGGCAAAGCGATGTTACTTTCTTCCAAGGATTAGTATTCGGTATCGCTTTGCTGGTCGCCTTCGGTGTGCTGGCAATCTATGGCTTTAGGCCGCATATCGTGTTTTTGAGCGCCACTGCCTTTGCAGTTGCATCATTGGTTTTCATCGCATTTGAATCCGGCCAACTTTCGGCATTGCTCGCCTACATTCCAAGGTCGGGCATCAATGAAAATATGTTGCGCGCAATTGTCGAAACGCTTCTGGCCGCCAGCCTTTCAATTTGCACGCTCACCTTCACAAAGGTTGCAAAACATTCGCCAGTTGCAGGTTTCCTGATATTATTTACCGGCGGGCTTTTATTGGCCAACAGCGTATATGCTTTAGCAGAGCCAAGCCAAGCGACGAGTTTCGCAAGATTTGGATTTGCACTTCTGGCTTTATCCGGTTTGTTCATAACCATCAGGAATCGCAAAATCGATAATACATTGGTTGATCGCGATTTGTTGTTTTGGCTGAGCCTTCTAACTTGGACGATTTTTGCTGGTG
>JAYTSN010000390.1:0-8117 GCA_043745625.1 Aestuariivirga sp.
ACAATGCGCAGTACGTGTGAGGCTTGCTTGACACCCAATGCTGCTGTTGGTTCATCAAGGATCAACACGCGAGCGCCAAAATGCACAGCTCGGGCAATAGCAAGAGATTGCCGTTCACCGCCCGAGAGCCCGCCCACGAGCCGGTCGCCATCATTAATACGCGTGATGCCGAAATCCTGCACAGACTTCACCGCGATCTCATTGGCCTTCTTGCGGTCAAAGACTTTGAATGGACCCCAGCCCTTTGTTGGCTCAACGCCCACGAAGAAGCTACGCCCGATACTCATCAGAGGAAAAGTTCCGCCGAACTGATGCACCGTGGCGATGCCCTTGTCGCTGGCATCCTTCGGCGTATTGAAAGCAACTGGCTGACCGTCCATCAGCATCGTTCCGGAGCTCGTCACATAAACGCCAGACATAATTTTAATGAGCGTTGATTTACCCGCACCGTTGTCGCCCAACAGGCACAACACTTCGCCCGCTTTCACTTGCAGCGAAATGTTATTTAACACTTCAATCGGGCCAAAAGATTTATTGACGTTTTTCAGTTCTAAAATAGGTGCGGCCATGTTTGTGTTCTCACTTTTTGTTCGGCGCATAGGAGAGCGCCAATGTTCTGAATGTGTTGTTCATCAACACGGCCAAGAGCAACATAACGCCAATGATCAGGCTGGCCCAGTTTGCATCGAAAGGTGTGAAGTAAATGCCTTGATTGACAACAGCGAAAGTGAGTGTGCCAAGAACAATGCCAAACACTGAACCATATCCGCCAGTGAGCAACACTCCGCCGACAACCACTGAAATGATGGCGTTGAAAATATAAGACTGTCCAGCCGAAACTTGCGCACTGTTGTAAAGAATGGCTTGAGCTACGCCTACGAAGGTTGCGCAAACACCGCTGATCATAAACAATAAAATTGTCATGCGGTCTGTTGGTATACCTGCGTTACGAGCACTCACTTTGTCGCCGCCCATAGCAAATATCCAGTTTCCATAACGCGTGAAATGCAGCACGAAGCCAAAAAGCAGTGTGATACCAATCCACCAGAAAATTAAAACTTGATAAATTCCACCGATGAAATGCCCCAGAAAGAATTTTGCCTCAGGCCCTGCTTTCAAGGCGACACTGGTGGTTCCTGTTAGAATAACTGAAAGCCCCAACACCAAACCTGCTACTGCAAATAGCGTTCCCAAAGTTACGATGAATGATGGAACAGCAGTTCGGACAACCAACACACCATTAATAAATCCGACTATGGCCCCTATAGCCAAGGCAGCAGCAATTCCTACGGCAATCGGAAAATGAAAGTGACCTGAAAGAATTGCGATGGTCATAGAGCCAGCGGGAATTAACGAGCCGATTGAAATGTCAAGTTCACCCGCAATCATCAGCAGGCCTATTGGAAGTGCAACAATGCCGATCGATGCGGCAACATTAAGCCAGCTTGCGGCACCAGTGGCCGAAGCAAAATTCATTCCGCCGAAGAAAGTGAAAAATGCGACTACAAAAGCCAGGCCAAGAAACGAACCAGTTTCTGGTCGGCGCAAAAGTCCACTAAAAGAGAAAGTGCTTTTCATTGGACTTCAATCCTCAAGAGAAAATATTCGTACTAAATCTCCCTCCCCACAAGGGGGAGGGAAACCGTTACTATATCAATTAGCGGTAACCGGCTTTTGCACCAGCCAATGTTGCGTCGATTGTGGATGAATCAACAACGCCAGGTCCAGTCAAGATTGGTGCTGTTGCGAGCTTCAAACCGTAGTTGATGTAAGCATCAGCCAAAGTTACAGCAAGGAAGCCTTGCAGCCATGGTTGTTGATCGATCGAAAACAATTGAGTCCCAGCTTTAATGCGTTCCAAGCAAGTATCGTTCATGTCGAATGAACCGAGTTGAACTTTACCTGTCATGCTGGCTTGCTCAATGCCTACAGCAGCCGCATCAGCGTCGCTTGCAGAAATTGTGACCAAACCATCAATCGTAGCATCTTTCAACAAAGTTGCTTTGATTGCTTCAGCAACAGCTGTTGGGTTGCCAAAGCTTGAAGCTGGCAAAGGCAACTGTGTTGATTTGCCACCACCCTTGGTGATGCCATCTGAAATGCCCTTACAACGATCTTCCAGGTTTTGTGCGCCTGGAACAGTGTTGACGCAGATGACGTTCTTTGCCTTGGCAGCCGTAAAGCGTTCGCCACCTGCAAGACCAGCAGTATACTCTTCGTTGCCCACATAGTTGAGTGCGCCCAGTTCCTTGGCTTTGTCGCCGCCGCCAGAGTTGAACAAGATCACTGGAATGCCAGCAGCTTGAGCGGCCTTGATGGCTTCATCTTCTGAACCTGGAACCCAATTTGGAACAGCGATAACGCTGGCTTTTTGTGAAATCGCCGTGCGTACGAGGTTTGCAGCGTCGCCGCCGATGTTGTCGTAAGTTTGCAACTGAAGATAGTTTACCTTGCCGCCGTGCGCAGCAACCACCAAGGCAGCGTCATCAATACCCTTCTTCACTTTGGCAAAGAAAGCATCATCAGTCTTGCCGCCTATGATGGCAACAGTGATGCCTTCGGCCATAGCAATTGTTGAGCTACCAGCAAGTAATGCCAGTGTGGCAGCTGCGGCCATCAAAGTTTTTATTTTCGTCATTTTGGTTTCCTCCCATTTGCCGTCGTTTGACGGGCTTGCAGTGTTTCTAAGTTCTTCATTGGAGGTCGCTCCAAGGAAACTGATAAAGCCGATTGTATTTTTGTTCCGGCAATAATGGCAATGGAACATTTGTTCCAAAAAAATGCAACGATAGCGGTAGAAGTTTCGAACGATTCTCTCATTTACTGTCATTGTGATTTGCATCGCATGATTTTTTTCTCAAGGATCTTGTTTGCATGTTCATCATCGCACCTTCGATTTTGGGTTCGCATAAGACAGCGCCATATTGCGGAAGTTCTCGTTCATCACCATGGCAAACAGAAGCGTCACTCCAATGATTAGGTTCGACCAGTTGCGGTCAATCTGGGTAAAGTAAATTCCCTGAATGACGATGGCGAAGGTTAATGTGCCGACGAAAATGCCCATCACCGAGCCGAAGCCTCCGGTCAACAAAACGCCGCCAACGACGACACTGGAAATCACATTGAAAATGTAACCCATGCCGCCTGAAACTTGCGCCGAATTAAAAAGGATCGCTTGGCACATGCCCACAAAACTTGCGGCGGTGGCAGATAAGACGAACAGCGTTATGGTCAGGCGCGTCGTTGGAATTCCAGCATTGCGGGCTGAAATCTTGTCTCCGCCAAGTGCGAATATCCAGTTGCCATAGCGAGTCTTATGCAGAACGAAGGCGAGGATCAAAGCAATCGCAATCCACCACAGGATGATGACCTGATGGGTATTGTTCAGCAATTGACCGAAGATAAACTTGGCCCATTCGGGCGCCTTGAGTGGCACACTGGCATTGCCAGTGAGCAGCATCGCGGCGCTCAGCACGATCCCCTGCATGCCTACAAGAGTGCCAAGTGTGATGATGAGCGATGGCACCGTGGTGCGCACTGTGAGAAGACCATTGACCAGCCCAACCAGCACGCCGAGCCCCAGAGCACCCAGCATTCCGATCTCAATCGGCAGGCCGTAATGTCCTGAAATAATTGCAGTGGTAATTGATCCAGCGGGGATCATCGCGCCAATGGAAATGTCCATTTCCCCGGCAATCATCAGAAGACCGACTGGGATTGCGACAATCCCGAGATTGGCGGCGAAATTCAGCCAGCTCGCTGCAGCCGCCAGATTGATGAGGTCGACGCCACCGCAGATGACGTAAAAGGCCAATACAGCAATCAGACTTAGGACCGAGGCGGCAGCTGGACGGGTCAGGAGGGTTTTGATCAATTCCATTCTCACGTCTTCATTTCTTCTTGGAGGCATAGCTCAGCGCCAGCGCGCGGAAGCTATCATTGGACATTACAGCTGTCAGCAACAGTGCACCAATTATGATGGAGCCAAAATTTGAATCGAGTCCTGAGAAAAATATGCCCTGATTGACGATTGAGAAAGTTATTGTGCCGAAAACGATGCCGATGACTGAACCCGCGCCGCCAGTCAGAATGACACCGCCGATAACAACACACATGATTGAGTTGAAGATAAACGAACTGCCAGCAGCGACCTGCGCGCTGCCGAAGGTGATCACCTGAGTGACGCCGACAAAGGCCGCCGCAAAACCCGACAACATATATAGCTGGATTGTTAACTTGCGCGTGGGAATGCCTGCGTTTCGCGCACTCTCACGATCTCCGCCCAGCGCGAAAACCCAGTTTCCCCAAGGGCTCATATGGACAAGATAGTAAAACACGGCAATGAAGCCTGCCCACCAAAATATGCTGACTTGAAACATGCCACCGAGCGCGTTGCCGAAAATTGATTTTGTCTGGGGGTCTGGAACAATGAAAACACCGGTTGAACCAGCGATCAAAACGGTGAGACCCAGAGTCAGCCCCATGACCCCGAACATCGTGCCGATGGTGATGATGAGCGATGGGATTCTTGTGCGGGTTACAAGTAGCCCGTTGATGACCCCTACCACCAGACCAACCGCAAGGCCGCCAGCAATTCCCAAATAAAGTGGCAGACCGTAACGACCGGAAATGATTGCCACGGTAAGGCTCGAAGCTGGAAGGACTGCACCAACTGAGATATCGAGTTCTCCGGCGATCATCAGAAGGCCGACAGGAAGTGCTATCGTACCGACATCTGCGGCCGTGTTAAGCCAGCTCGACCAGCCCGGTGCGGTCACAAAATTATACCCGCCGAGAATGGCAAATACGACATAGACAACGACCAATCCAAGTAGAGACCCTGCCTCTGGTCGCAGCAAAAGTCGACCTAGACTTGCCCTTCCACTGGTCGCACCCGTCGCCATGCAATTTCGTCCCTGCTGATCTAAGGTTCATTTTTTGAATGGAGTAGGCCGCCCAACTTCCGCTGGGCGGCCGAGTTTACGGTTCGCTTATTAGCGAGTGCCTTCCTTTGCACCGAGCAATGTGGCTTTGATGTTCTTGGCATCTACGACACCTGGACCAGTCAGGATTTCGCGAGTTGCAATCGACAGGCCATAGTTGACATAGCCGTTGAGGATCGACACCGCGTAGAAGCCCTGTTGGTAGCCCTGTTGGTCGATGGCGCAAGCTTGTGTGCCAGCATCAATTTGGGCCAAGATGCCTGTGTCAAAGTTAACACCGCAGACCTTTACTTTGCCAGTCTTGCCTGCCTGAGCAATGCCTTGAACAGCGCCAATAGCATCGAGGTTCGCTGTGGTGAATACGGAGTCTACATCAGGATGTTGCAGCAGATAGGCCTTAATGGCCTGAGCCACAGCAGTCACGTTGCCTTCTGCGGTTGCAGGCAAAGGCAGAACATCAGATTTGCCGCCTGCTGCAGTAATGCCTTCGCCGAAGCCCTTGCAATAAGCTTCTATGTTGGCAGCGCCTGGCAGTGAATTGATGCAAACACCGCTCTTACCCCCAGCTTTGCCGAGGTAATCACCACCGGCGACACCGGCTTTGTAGTCGACAGCGCCGACGTAATTCAGTGCACCCAAACGGTCGGCAGCTTCAATGCCACCGGCGTTATAAACCACCAAAGGAATTTTCGCATCTACAACAGCTTTGAAGGCTGGATCCATGGCATCTGGAACCCAATCAGGCGCAACAACAGCTGTGGCACCTTGAGCAATGGCCTGACGGATCAATTCCGCAGCGTCAACGCCGAGGTTGTCATAATTCTGTGGGGCAAGCCAAGTGACGGAGCCGCCTTGGGCCGTAACAACTTTGCCAGCATCTTCAGCACCGCGCTTTACGATTGACCAAAATGGATCGTCAGCCTTGCCGCCGACCACGAAAATTTTCGCGCCAGCCATCGCTGATGAAGCACAAACTGCCATTGCAGCAGTGGTGAGCAACACCTTAACAATATTCTTGGTTACTTTCATTTGCTTTTCCTCCCATGTTTTCCGTCACCATGACGGCTTTTTAATTATTTCTATTTGTTAGTGTTCATGCGCGCCACTTTGGCTTCGTAGCGCGCTTCCATTTGGGCCTGCGCTTCTTTGCTGCCGTCGTGCCACGTGCCAAACAATTTATCGAGTGCGGTTGTGCCGTCGGCGTAGTTCACTTCGAAATGTTTGTGGTGCAAGTAATGTGCATAAGCGTGAGTTTCGATGGCCGAATTTTCACCGACTTCAATTTGATTAAATCCAACATGGCCAACCACTGCGCCGGTTCCTGTGACTTGCAAGTTATAAAGAAACAGCAATGGGTGCGAAGGCAGGATCAGATGAATGAGCGAGTCAGACCAGTAGAGCAGGTGCTCAATGGGATGCATCGACAGGCTTGACCATGGGCTGGGGTTGACTGAGTTGTGGTGCACCGAGTGGATGTATTTATAGAGGACGGGCACATGAATCAGGCGGTGCACGCAGTAGAAATGAAACTCGTGCCAGAAGGGAATGAAGAAGGCGAACACAACCAACCAAATTGGATGGTCGCTGAATAACACCCACGCACCATAGCCATTGGCATAGCACCACAGGCCAAACACCTCGTAAGCCGTCCAAATCGGAACGCCAGAGACAAATGTGCGAATGATGTTATCGATGTTCTGGCTTTTGAACATGAACACGTCGCTTGGCTGCTCGGCTGGCCATTTGGCGTTAAATTTGAAGTGCGAAGCTTGGCTGCGTTGCACATAGAGCCGCAATTCGAGTAGGCCATAAATAATGAAAACCAGAATTGCGTTGCGAACCAACAGATAAGCGATCCAACCCACAGAAAGCGTTTTCATGGTTTCGATGGAAGGTGTGAGCCACAGCCAGATTATGGCAGTGAGTGCCATATACATGACGTTCCAGGGAAATAGATATCCCTTGAGCCATTTCAAAAGTTTTATGGGGCTTGGCGGAAACTCGAAATAGGGCGCGATTTGCAATGGGTCTTTCGGTGCCCAATCGCCGCGCTTGTTTCTCATGCCAGTTTCTAGATCGTTCAAGTTTCGGCCTCCGCGTCTTCATATTGAAAACGAAATATTTGGTGCAATCGCACTCTTGTTGGAATCTTTGTTGCAACTTGATTCAGAATATAGCAATGATTGATGATATATAAATTGGCATTTTGTTTCATTGTATTTCATTTTTTCGAATCGACTATGAGACAAAGTGAGTGGAGATTTAACATGGCACGAGCTACAATCCGTGATGTTGCGGCGCACGCAAGTATGTCGGTATCGACCGTGAACAGGGCTATTCATGAACCGGCAAAAGTGCGCGAAGAAACGCTCAGAATTGTTTTAAATGCTGCTGAATCTGTTGGTTTTTATGGTATAACACTACTTAAAGAAAGTCTGAAATCGAGCCGCCCCAAGGTGCGTATCGGCGTGTTGTTGTTGCAGCGCAAACGCGCGCTGTATAGAAATTTGGCACAAGCTTTGGTAACATCTGCGCAGGCTGTGCGCGATCATGAGGTAATGATACAAATTGACTATCTCGATGAGATAACGCCGCAAAACGTATCATCGGCAATGATGCGCTTGGCCGAAAATTCTGACGTTATCGGGGTCGTTGCACCTGAACATCCAATTGTGGCGAATACCATTGAGCAACTTGCTGGACGAGGGATCAAAACCTTTGCGCTCATTTCACAACTGACGGCAAGGTGCGATGTGGGGTTTGTCGGTTTAGATTTTTGGAAAGTCGGACGGACGGCGGGTTGGGCTATTGATCATCTTTGTGCGGGGCCGGGCAAAGTTGCATTACTGGTCGGCAATCATCGGTTTCGCTGCCAAGAGACGAACGAAAGTGGTTTCAGGTCTTACTTCCGAGAGCATGCCAGCGAGTTTCAGATTTTAGAGGCGGCATCAACTTTTGAGACTGCAAGTATTGCCCATGAAGTGACAGAGCAGCTGCTTGAACGGCATCCAGATCTTGTTGGGCTTTATGTGGCAGGTGGCGGTGTTTCGGGCGCCATTGCAGCGCTTCGTGAAAGCAAGCGTGCCTCGCAAATTGTGGCGGTGGGATTGGACACGACAGACATTACGCGCGCTGCTCTGCTTGATGGCACGCTCAATTTTTTGCTGTCTCATC